>NZ_JAWDJM010000098.1:0-35867 GCF_032465715.1 Paraclostridium sp. MRS3W1
GAAGAGTAATTATGTTAAAGAGAAAATTTTTAATACCTATGACTGCTATTATGATAGTATCATCAAGTATGAGCGCTTTTGCAAATGATGATAAAGAAAGTACAAAAAGTGAAGATGAGTATAAAAAGATAATATATAAAACTGCTAAAGTTAATGCTAAAAGAGGGCTTAATATAAGAAATACCCCTAAAGTAAAAGATGCAAATAAATTATATGCAGTTCCAAAAGGTACTGAATTTGAAATATTAGGGCAAGAAAATGATTGGTATAAAGTTGAACTTAAAAATGAAAAGTCAGGATGGATAAATTCAAATTATGTAGATGTAAATAATAAATCATTATATATAAGTGCTGACAATGTAAATTTTAGAGAAGATAAAAACTTAAATTCTAAAGTATTTAAAGTTTTAGATGAGGATACAAAGGTAGAATTTTTAGAAGACAATGGAGACTGGATAAAGGTTAAATACGATGGTAAAGAAGGATATATATATAATAAGTACATAACAGACGAAAAGCCGGTTATAAAAATAAAAGAGGAAGTAGTAAAAGAAATTACAAGTTCAAGTGTAAATGGAAATGGAAATACTACTCAACAAACTAGTAAACCACAAGAGAATGGTAATATTGAACAAAACAATGAAAATAATGAAACTGATGTAATTCAAAATCCATCAGCAAATACTGATAAACCTGAACAAGATATAAACACTGGAGCAGAAAATAGTAAGCCTGAAGAATCACAAAACCCTCCAGTAAGTAACTCTAGTAAACAATCAGCAATAGTTAATTTAGCTTATGCTCAGTTAGGAAAACCATATGTATGGGGAGCTGAAGGACCTAACTCATTTGACTGTTCAGGTCTTATGACTTATATATTTAAAAATGCTGGAAGTATTAACTTACCGAGAACATCTAGTCAACAATCAAACTTTGGAACGACTGTAAGTAAATCTAATTTACAGCCAGGAGATTTAATATTCTCGAGTACTGATGGAAGCGGCGGAGTGAGCCATGTTGGAGTATATGTTGGGAATGGAGAAATGATACATGCACCTAAACCAGGAGATGTTGTAAAGAAAAGTAATATAAATACAAGTTATTGGAATGGGACTTACTTATGGGCAAAGAGAGTTATATAAAAACTAAGTCTAATTATTTATAAAAAAATAACACCTACCTTATTACTATATAAGATAGGTGTTGCTTTTTATATAGCTAAAAGAATCTTTACCTCAGAATTAAAACTTATTCATACATAAATTTAAGAATATAAAGAATACTATAGATAAACCTTAAAATTTTGTTCTATATTGTAACCTCATTAAATTTTAAAAAATTATATAAATATTAAAAAATAGTTAAGGTGTATTTGTAATTAAATACACCTTAGCTATTTTTATTCTGCATTATTCAAATAAAATTTTTTATTATACATTACTTAGATAAATGCTCTGATTTTACTAAATCTAGCGTAATTAAATTATCATCAATACTAATTTCTCTAAACCCAGCACTTTTATGTCCGCTTATGGCACTTTTTCTATCTAAAGGAATCACATTTCTTAAAACCTTCACATTAAAGTCATTGAATGCTGTTTCTGCAAGCTTTAATAATCCTTTTGAACAATATCCTTTGGATCTATGTTTGCTTTCGATAACTATACCTATAAGGTGTAAATCATTTTGAGGATCATAGTAAAAGCATACATCACCTACAAACTCGCCAGTTTTACTATTTACTATATACGCATAGTATCTATCTACTCTTTCAGACACCCACTTAGAATACCACTCACTCCAATATTTTCTAGAAAAATCAATGCAACCTGTTTCTTTATTATAGTTTTCAATTCCAAGATTATAACCTTTATTGTAAGACATAGTATCTTCCTGAGATAAAATTAGTTGTCTGTACTTAAGCTCTTCAAACGATGGAACATGCAAAATCAAATCGTTCATAATATAGAATTCCCCTTTTAATTAATAGTGTTTATAACTAAATGTTTATAAGCCAAAGGATGTAGAATTTTTAAAGTTATAATTATTTTTTTAATAAATTATTTAGTTCTTTAGATGTTTTTGTATTATCCCACTTTGAGTAAAAATAAAAACCAATAATATGACCTATTATCGTAAGTATAAAGATCGCTAATATCCATGGTTTTATAAAGATAAACATATTCTGTGAAAACAACCATACAGCTATAATTCCTACAAGTGTATTTATAACAGATGATATAGCAATTTTATTAAAAGCTTTAAGTGATGAGAAATTCCATAAAGCAGGATACATTACTCCAAATATAATTGCAGAAATAGCACATATACAAACTAAGTTCCAAGTATATTTAACGGATAATGATACATCTCCTAAAAATATAGAAATTAATAATAAGACCCATATAAATGTTAGTGAAAATATTTGAAAAAAAGATGATTTAAACTGTTTAATCATAATAGCCTCTCCTTTATTATTTTTACATAATGTCTATTTACAAAGTGAAATGAGCCATCACTAAGTATTACTTCTAATCTTGCATTTGGAGCAGATGAAAACTCTTTAACTTCATTTAGATTAATAATTGTTTGATTATTGATTTTAACAAAATTCTTATGATTTAGACCTTCTACTTCTTTTAGACGTTTATTTATTAAATAAAGTTCTTTAGATTTCATTTCTACACAACACATAGTGCCTTCTGATTGAAATTTTAATATATCATTTATATTTACTTTGATTTTGCTATCATTTTTAGTATTTATAACTGTTAGTTTTGAAATTTGTCTTATGTAGCTTTCTAAATCATGTCCAAGGTTTACATTTTCAGGACAAACCTTAATCTCTACTTCATCTCTGCTTAAAATTTTATCTATCAAAATATTAATTTTCATTGTTAACTCCTTTCTTGATTTAAATATACTATCAAAAAGTTTAATTATCTACAGATTTGTGTTTTGTTGCAGTTTTTGATAACAGAGTTACATATAATAATAATTTTTATATATATAATAATACATTTTAAATAATGAAATTGGAGTGAAATAAATGAATATAGGATTAAGATAGCGAAGTTATAAATTAAGCTAAATATAAAAATCTAAATTAGAGAGTATGAGAAGTTATTTTGATTATTTATAGAAATATAGGGTAGTAAAGTATACTAATATTATTTTATAAAAGGTTGGGGTGATGGTATATGTATAGTTTATTTAATGAATTTAAAGAAATAGAGTCTGATAAGTACCTTTTGAGAAAGATATCATATTCAGATTCAAGAGATATCTTGGAAATGTACTCAGATGAGGATGTTATGAAGTTTAACTCAGGTCAAAAAATTAGTTATATAGAAGATATTATAAAGCTTATTGATGTTATAGATAAGGGATTTGAAAAAAAGTGGTTTATAAGATGGGGAGTAATTGAAAAAAGTACTAATGAGTATTTAGGAGATCTTGCTCTACACCATTTTGATGAAAATGAAAATAAAGTCCAAATTGGCTATATGTTAAAGAAAGCTCACTGGAACAAAGGAATCATGAGTGAAGCCGCTCCATTATTAATTAACCATGTAAGTGAAAGTACACCTGTTCAAACAATCGAAGCCCATATATATCCTCAAAATACAGCATCTATAAAGCTAGCAGAAAAATTAGGGTTTAAATTTAAAAAACTATCAAGTGATGATAAGGATAAAAACAAAGTTAGAGTTATTTATTCGATGAAAGTAAGGTAAGTCTAAAAGTATATTAAAAAATAAAAAGACATTAAAATTAATTTAATTTTTAAATTTTTAATGTCTTTTCAGTGTATTTAAAAGATATATCAAAGTTATATATATTTAAAACTTTAGACTATAATGCTTTTTTAGAAATTAGTTTTTTTGTTAATACAGGAGTTATAATTGTAGTTATAATCATTACTAATGCAATTTGAGATATTGAAGTTGATACGAAAGATTCATAAGATGTGTTTAGTTGTGCTGCCAATACAGGTGCAGCTAAAGAGGTACCTGCAACAGATGCAGACGCTATAGAGATAAATCCAGTTCTTTTTAATATCTTTTTTTCAAAAATAAACATTGGAAGTGTAATTAATATATAGAATGATAGTGTTAATATAACTCCTGCAAGTCCTGAATTTATAGCATTTAAAATATTTATACTCCCACCAAAGCTTATGCCCAAGAAAGGAAGTAGTAAATTTGTAGCTGACTGGTAGGTAAACCTAATATTTTTATCTAGATTACCAAATATAACTCCTAAAATAAATGGTGATATAGTTCTAAATAAAGATATAAAGTCTATGCTTTGACCATTAACTGAACTAAGTATCATAACAGGTATAGATGGAACAATTATTAAATTTAGTAATCCAAATACAGATGCATCAATCTCATCTCCAAAAGAATCGTTGAGTGCTAGATATAATCCTGGATTGTTGCTTATAAACACTGATGTTATAGATAGTATTGATATACCAAGTATGCTTTGCACTCCAAATACATTTACAAAAAATATACTAATTAAATACACCAAGAATAGTTTGAAAAGAATTAGAGTTCCTCCTATTTTTAGCATAGGCTTTACCTGGGATATTTTAAACTGTGTACCTGATATGAATAACAATATAATTATTAGTGTCATAGTTCCTTGCGTAGTTAGAATTGAGGGGGTTATTCCTCCAACCGTGAATATTATTGGATAAAATGTATTAATTATAGATGTTATAATCATTGGAACTATAAGTAGTCCTCCTGGTATTTTTTTTATAGATTTTAAAATTTCCATATTTCCTCCTAGATTATCTATTAAAGTGATATGGCATTTTAACATAGGAGAAAAATTAAGTCAAATTAAATATGAATTACTATGTATTTTCATATTTAGTCTTATATTTATCAAATATCTTATTACTAAAACTAACATTTTTAGAAAAGTAAATTAACCAAATCAAAAATGCTATCCAAAAGCATAAATTAGATATAATCAAGCAACAAATACCGCCTATTAAAAATATTAGGCCATAGTTAAAAAACGTATTTCTAAAATCTTTGCTTAGCCTTACCTCATCATAACCTTTTCTTTTATCCTTAGAAATTAAATTATATCCACCAATTAAAATACATGCTTTATCTTTAAAAATAAAAAATATAAATGATATTACAAAAAATATTCCTGCCATAGATAAAGAACTATAAAACACTCTAACGCCTCACCTGATTTTATAATAGTATATAAAATGATTATAGCAATTTTAAATAAGAAATAGAGTATTAAATATATTAAGAAATCTTAATATTGTTTTTATACAAAAGTATATATCTTAACAACAAATTTATATGGATTTTAATAAAATATTATTAAATAAAATATAAAGGGGGGATACTAATATGTTATCCAAAGAAACTAGGATAGACTCATTTAAATCAAATATAAGAAATGCGATAAATAGTTTACAAAGTAATGATTTTAGCAAGGCAAAGGAATATATACTTTCAGCTATTATGGAAAACTTTAATGCCGCTGAACCACATAATTTATTTGGAATTTACTATGAATTACAAGGTAATTTAGGATTAGCCAGAAAGCACTATAGGGCATCTATATGTTTAAATCAAACACTAGAGTGTGCAAACCGAAATTTAGAAAGAGTTTGTATGCTTAAGTATGTATGTAGTCAAGAATATATAGATTATGGAGAGCTATAAATAGCATAAAAAATAATCCAGCACAAATGAGAGTAAAAGTACTGGATTAAATATAATGTATAACTAAGTCACATATAAATAAACCTTAGTTATACATATTAACATATTCATTAATTTTATTATTGATTACTAAAATTTGTGAACTTTATAAGTTTAATTAAGCAATACTAATAAGAGCATTAAAAAAGAGTATATATATCTAAATTAATAAATCAATTTAGATATATATACTCTTTTTTAGATAGTTAGACTATAAATTTAAAACTTAAGCAAATGTACATTAAATTATCTATCCTTTTGATAAAGGGTATACACATTGTAAATACTTAACAAAATAGCGAAAACTAATAAAATTAATTGTTTTGCACTCATTTTACCACCTCAATAAAATATATAATTATATATTTTATTTTAAATCTATGTACAAGTAAAGGAAACAAAATGTTACACAAATTTAAAATTAACGACAAAAACATCGTATTTTCCTGTTTTTGGAATCATATTAATTAAAATTAAATGATCTAATGTAGTATTTTCAAGTGTTGTAAGATTTTATACCCATCACTTGAAAACCCGACATAGGGTCTATAAGTGTATTTAATTGGAAAAATTGTAAATAAAAATTGGCTAAAACTAAAAATAAATATTCCATTATAAATTTTCATTAAAAAGTACGATAGATGATAATTATCTAAAATTATAAAAAATCGAAAAGCAATTAATAAAGATATAAGGGGTCCAGCGGCATTCATTAAAATTGATTTTAAATTACTATACATTGGATTCCAATTTACACAACCATACGATATATCAATTAAGGATGAATAACCATTAAAATAAATAGTTAACCTACCAAACCTAAATCTCGTATTTAAACTAGACGTTCCTATGTAAATGCTTACAATATCATCGGTAAGTATTAATGCGGAAATTGCATGACCTAACTCATGAAATAAAACTAAAATTGGCATTGATAAAATATATATGATTGGATAAATTAAAAAATCTAAGCAACTTAAACTCATATTTCCACCCCTTAGATAATTATATTATCAACCATTCAAATACTATTCCGGAAAATATATATTGATAAAAATCTAACTAACTATTAAGAAATTTAATTATATGTATTGAGAATTGCAATTTTTAATGTGCAGAATTTGATGATAGTATATTTATAAACAGAAAGCGCTTTCGAACTTTTAAAATTTTAAATTGAATTATAAAACTATTTACCAGTATAGACGAGAAGTATCCAAAAATTTATGAGACTTTCAATCATAAGTTATTTTAATACTTGGAGGAAATTAGCATGAGCTACAAATTAAAATTACAAGAGGTTAATGATTTATTTAATGAGCTAAAAAAAGAGTACATAATTTATGCTCCAAAGAGATTTGAGAAGCAAGGAAGATACTCAGATACAGATATAATTAAGTATGATGAAATAAATTCTGTTGAAGAAATTGTATTTAAAGAAAAATCAACTTATCCTGCAAAGGAAGTTATTACTCCTATATCACAGACTCTATATTATTTTATAGAAAATAAATTTAGAGAAAGTAATATGAAAAGTCAAAAGAAAATATTAATTTTTGCAAGACCTTGTGATATAAATGCTCAAAAAAGACAAGACAATATATATCTTAAAAATGGAAACTTTGAAGATATATTCTATAAAAGAGTAAGAGATAAAGTTAAGTTTATATGCATGGAGTGTACTGAAGGATGGGATACTTGTTTCTGTGTATCAATGAATAGCAACACAGTAGATGACTATAGTTTAGCAGTAAGATTTAATGATGATAATCTACTGTTTAAAGTTAAAGACGATTCCTTTAGTAAATACTTTGAAGATAAGAAAAAAGATGAATTTGAACTTCAATTTATTAAAGAAAATAAAATAAAAGTAGAAATACCAGAAATAGATAATATAGAAATTTTAAATAAATTAAAAACTCATAAAATGTGGGAAGAGTACAATAAAAGATGTATTCAATGCGGAAGTTGCACCATAGCTTGTAGTACATGTACATGCTTTACGACAACAGATATAGTTCATGACGCAGAAAGTAACATTGGAGAAAGAAAAAGAATTCAAGCATCTTGTCATGTAGATGGATTTGACGAAATGGCAGGAGGTCATGTATTTAGAAAAACAGCTGGAGATAAGATGAGATACAAAGTAATGCATAAAATACATGATTACAAAGCTGAATTTGGAAATGAACATATGTGTGTAGGATGTGGTAGATGTACAGATCGATGTCCAGAGAATATATCTATTACAGCTACTATAAACAAGGTTTCAAAAGCTGTTAAAGAACTAAAGGAGGAGAAGTAAATGGGAGAAAATATTTTAACACCTAAGTCATGTGAGATAATAGACCTATTTAAAGAAACTGATAAAGAATGGACATTTAGAATAGCAAGTGATGTTGTTCCTGAACATGGTCAGTTTTTACAATTATCTCTTCCAAAAGTTGGAGAAGCACCTATATCAGTAAGTGGATTTGATAATGGATATTTAGAATTTACGATAAGAGCAGTAGGAAAAGTAACGGATGAAATATTTAAATTAAGCCCTGGAGATAAAATAGCTCTTAGAGGTGCATATGGTAAAGGATGGCCAGTAGATCAATTTAAAGGAAAGAATTTAATTATAGTAGCTGGAGGGACAGGAGTCGCACCAGTAAGAAGTTTAATAAATAAATTATACAATGAACCTGAATTTGCTAAAAGTGCAAACCTTGTATTTGGATTTAAAAATTCAGACGGTATACTTTTTAAGAATGATTTAGAAAGATGGAGTGAAAAGTTTAATACCATATACACTTTAGACGATGATACAAAGTGTGGATGGGAAAAAGGTCTTGTAACTACTCATCTAGATAAATTACCTTTGGAAAAATTCCAAGATAATTATGAGGTTATAATAGTTGGACCACCGATAATGATGCATTTTACAGCTTTAGAGTTTTTAAAACTAGGAGTTCCTGAAGAAAAAATATGGGTTTCTTTCGAAAGAAAAATGTCTTGTGCAGTAGGTAAATGTGGGCATTGTAGAATAAATGAAACTTATGTATGTCTTGAAGGACCAGTATTTAACTACACAAAGGCTAAAACATTATTAGATTAGGAGGGATTAACTATGAATCATGATATAGATATAAAAAAAGTTAGATTAAATTGTTTTCGTCAATCAAAAGTTCCAGGTGAATTTATGCTTCAAATGCGTGTTCCAGGTGGAACTGTAAATGCTAAATACCTAAATGATATTCAAGAGATTGCTCAAAGATGGGGAAATGGAACATTCCATATGGGGATGAGACAAACATTTAATATTCCAGGAATAAAGTATGAAAGTATTGATGAAGTTAATGAATTTATAAAAGACTATCTAAAAGAAGTTGAAGTTGATGAGTGCAACTGTGATATGGAGATTACGGAAAATGGATATCCTACAATAGGAGCTAGAAATGTAATGGCTTGTATAGGTAATGCTCATTGTATAAAAGGAAATATTAACACAAAAGATATGGCCAATAAAATAGAAAAATTAGTATTCCCTTCTCACTATCATATAAAAGTATCTGTAGCAGGATGTCCAAATGATTGCGCTAAAGGACATTTTCAAGATTTTGGGGTTATAGGTCAAGCTAGAATGGAATATCACCCTGAAAGATGTATAGGGTGTGGAGCTTGTGTTAAAGCTTGTGAGCATCATGCTACGAGGGTTTTAAGCTTAAATAACAAAGGGTTAATAGATAAAGATATATGCTGCTGTGTTGGGTGCGGAGAATGTGTGCTAGCATGTCCTGCAAGTGCATGGACAAGAAAGCCAGAGAAGTTTTATAGAATAGTTATAGGGGGAAGATCAGGTAAACAAACTCCTAGAATGGGTAAAACTTTTATAAATTTTGCAACTGAGGAAGTTGTGTTAGGCATATTTGGAAACTGGCAAAAGTTCTCTGCATGGGCTCTAGATTATAAACCAGAGTATTTACATGGTGGACATTTAATCGATAGAGCTGGATATCATAAGTTTAAAGAGATAATTTTAGATGGTGTAGCGTTAAATCCTGAGGCTTTAGTGGCTGAGAATATATTCTGGGCGGAAACAGAATATAGATCAAACTTTAATGTTAAGCCAATTAAAAAGCACAATATAGTTGAATCTGATAGAGAAATTAGAAGATAAATTTTAGAAAAAGGCATGCTTATGTATGTCTTTTTTGCATTAATAAAAACTTATGAATAATCTATACAATATAGATATATCAAGTATCTTGGGTCTATTTTAACTATAAAAAAATCTAATTGTATTCATTTATAATTGCAATTAGCCAACTATGTAATTAGATGGTAATATATAAATAAATAGAAAACGTTTTCTAATATTTCAAGGGGGTCTTATTATGGAAAGTAAAAATTTTGGATTATTAGAAATTGCAAGAACACAAATTAAAAACGCATGCGATAAGTTAGAATTAGATTCATCTGTTTATGAAGTTTTAAAAAGTCCTATGAGGGTTTTAGAGGTATCATTTCCAGTAACAATGGATGATGGAAGTATAAAATTATTTACAGGTTACAGAGCTCAACATAATAATGCTTGTGGTCCTTTCAAAGGAGGGTTACGATTCCATCCTGCAGTATGCTTAGATGAGGTAAAGGCTTTATCTACTTGGATGACATTTAAATGTAGTGTAGTAGGATTACCTTATGGAGGGGGAAAAGGTGGAATTAATATCGATCCTAGAGATTACTCAAAGTCAGAGTTAGAAAGAATATCAAGGGGGTTTGCTAAATCTATAGCACCTATAGTTGGGGAGTATGAAGATATTCCTGCTCCAGATCTTAATACGAATGGAGAAATTATGGTATGGATGTTAGATGAACATACAAAGGCAACAGGTAAATTTTCACCAGGTGCATACACAGGTAAACCAGTAGAGTTTTATGGATCATTAGCAAGGACAGAGGCTACAGGATTTGGAGTAGCTAATATGGCTATTGAAGCTGCTAAGAAAAAACATATGGACCTAAATAGTGCTACTGTAGGAATACAAGGATTTGGGAATGTAGGAAGTTATACTGCAAAATATATGGATGAAGTTGGAGCAAAAATTATAGCTGTAGAAGATCATACAGGATGTATATATAACAAAGAGGGCATCAATGTAAAAGAACTTATTAAATATAATATGGAAAACAGATGCATTAAAGGATTCCCAGGAGCTATACAAGTATCTCAAAGTGTAATAACAATGGATATAGATATACTTTTCCCTTGTGCGTTAGAAAAGCAAATTACACAAGAAAATGCCAATGAAGTAAAAGCTAAAATTATATGTGAAGGAGGAAACGGACCAACTACTCCTGAAGCAGATAAAATTTTATATGAAAAAGATGTTGTAGTTATACCAGATATACTTGCAAATAGTGGGGGTGTTACAGTTTCTTACTTTGAATGGGTACAAAATTTAGAAAGAGTAATTTGGAGTTTTGACAAAGTTCAATTAAAACAAAAAGAAACAATGATAACAGCATTTGAAGAGATATGGGATATAATGAAAAAATATTCTGTTGATATGAGAACTGCTACTTACATGAAGTCTATAAAAATAATTCAAGAAGTTATGAATCTAAGAGGAATATTAAAATAATTCTATATAAGGGGCTGTATATATGAGTGAATTAAATATTTGGATGGATTTTATAAAAACAGAATGTGATATAGAATTTATGTATCAAGATGATATATACGTTGTAAAAGATATAAATAATCAAAAGCATATAGTAAAAAATGAGTATTTTTTACCGGATGTTTACAGCATTGAAGAAGTTCTAGAAAAAATGAGTATAGATAATAAATGCCTTAAAAATTTTATAGAAGAAAACCATGTAAAAATACTTTCTATATTTTAAAATAAAAATTCGCTTTGTTTGAGCGACTACGTCTGCGAATTACTTCATGTCGCCAACGACTTCGTCCGTTGCTCAAAATGTCATTTTTTACTTTCACCAAAATAATTGGATCACTAGGTTTTAAAAGTTATCCACAAATATTAGTGAAATATAATTTTATTAAGCGTAAAAAAGGACTTAGAATCTAGGTTATTAAGATTCTAAGTCCTTTTATTTATTTTTAGCAATTAGCTATGAACTTGCAAAATAATTTATAATTAACTCTACTCTCCTACAATTACATTTTCTTGTGAATTTTGAGCTTGTTGATTTAATTTGAATTTTTTATTTTTAATATGACCAACAGTAAGTACTGGTATTATTACAACGAAAATACCAATTATACCAGTATATCCGTATCCAATCTTAACTATGTTTGTAAGGCCGAAAAGAGATATAGCCATAGATAGAATCATACAACATAGAGAAAGAACTCCTCTTCTAACTGTTATGTTTGCTGGAACTTTAATAATATTTTCAAATCTTGCAATTGCACCGAATACACATCCTATACCAGTAGATATGAATGCAAGTAAAAGTACAATTGAGTACAATACTATAAGCCATCCTTTGCCTATTTGCTTACAAATATAAAGAATAGGAAGAGTTTCTCCAGAAGTTCCTGGAAGCCATGCAAATAACATCATACAACTAAGTACGATCATTACACTGTTTAATACAAATCCTATTACAGTTGTTAAATTGATTTCCTTATCTGTTTTAAGAGGTTGACAGACACTTACAACTATTGACCATACTATAGCCTGGAATCCAGCATATTGTAGACCTGACCATAAGGCCTCCCAAACTGATGAAGTTGCATATCCAGTTGTTGCTAATTGAGTGAAATTATCAGCGTTTGCAGATATTCCTATATAACATATTAGAGTAAGACAAACGACTATTATGATAGTCATAAATGAAGATGCACTTCTAATTAGGTTAGCACCAAATATTGTTAGTATAAATAATACTAGTCCGGTTACCACTACACCTAGGTTGTAGCTAAGTCCAAATTCAGAAAATAATGCAGCTGCTCCGGCAATAGAACCTCCTGTAGCAAGTAATACTATTATTAAATAACAAATTTCAAATACGATAGGTAATACCTTATCATACGGTTCATAAAGTTTTTTAGCTATTGTTCTGTAGTCATAAGCTTGATGATTTTTAGCCATAATCATTGTTTCCCTATAAACTAAAGCTATAATACCGATAATTAGGATTGGTATCCAGAATGTGTACCATCCATCTTCAACAAAGAAATTCATTGTCTGATTACCTGTAGCAAAGCCCCCACCTACATGAGCGGCAAACCAAACTGAAGCAACACCCAAAATTCCCTTAAAGTTAGGTTTAGAATTTAATGGATCTAAGTTATTGCTTTTCATCTTAAACATCTCCTTTGGTATAATTGTATTCACGTTTGTTGTTATTATAACAACAAACGTTTGTGTGAATTTTTTAGAATTGTATATTTGAAAGTTCTTGAAATCAAATAAGCAGGATAAATGAATAGGTTGAGAAATATATGAATGCAAGAATTCCTGCAATATAAGTATTTGATAAAGTTTTCCGATTTCCTTCTACAAAAAATTTAAAATTATTTTCGATTATTATTTATATAAACCTATTCAAGTAGTGATATGTATCGTTAACAAGCTACTTAACTACAATTAAAATGTATAAGTACGAGGTAAATTCATATAATTGCGCATAAAAATTTTAATATAAAAATTTATAATAGAACATTTCAATAGAGAAAAATATGTAGATTTATTTAAGTTTGGAATAAAAAAGTACTTACTATTTCAGTAAGTACTTTTTTATTAAATGATAGGCCTGTAAATCACTAATACCATAATCCGTACCTTCAAGTAATAGCTTTTCAATTAGTTGATTTTCAGATAATGTATTATTATTTTTTATAATCATAGCAAGTTTTCCTTTATCTGATAAATAATCAAAATACAATGATATAGCTTTATCCATAATGGAATCATTGCATCTCACGTATTCTTTATTCAATAAGATTTTTTCATATAATTCTTGATAACTTCCAAGAGTAATATGTGTTTTTTCTCGAATTATATTAAAACTTTCATCGTCAATTATAACTGTAAATACATTGCCTTTATACTTTCTAGTTTCTAGAAAGTAAAGGATCGATAGTAAATTCAACTGGCAGAATGTATCTAATCCGAACCATAAAATGATTTCTTCATATTGTTCTAATTCTTTTATAAACTTAAAAAAAGCATTTAACTTTTTATAGTATTCTTCTACAGAGACATTAAGTTGAGATGCACGATTTATACAAAATTCATTAGAAAATACATTTGATGTAGAATTTCCTACCATAATTGCTTCGTTAAAAGGAATTCCTTTTGTACAAAATGTTCTTTCAAAGTATTGATTAAAAACCTCTCCATTTGTTATATTGGCTATTTTCATAATTTATATTTTACCTTCACAAAATTAAATATTAATCATCTAAACTATACTATAGCATTATATAATCTAGATTTTCTTCTTTCTTAACTTAATAACCTCAGATACTAGTTTTCCAGAAAGTAGTACTAAAGTTAAAGCTATTAGTATATTAGCTATTAAAATACCTTTAAAAACCGTTATATTGAGTAGCATTAGAATTGGTATAAGAGAGCTTAATATTATAAACTTTTTCTTTTGCATTCTACTCACCCCTTATGAATTTAATATGTTTAAAGTTATTTTAACATTTAAGATATAAATGATCCTAAATCAGGAATAAAATAGCTTTAATTTGGAGTGAAATATTAAAATGTAATTTATAAGCTACAATTGTTTAAACCATTCACTAGGTGATTGATTGAAATAATGAGCATCAAATTCTACTATTTTATAATCTTGTATATCATAAGTTTTAAAAGGTTCATTTGATAAATACTCATTCAATCTTTCAATAGACTCTGATTTCATAACAAATAGACCTCCACTCATATCTGATTTAAGTCCAGACATTAAGATCAATCCTTTGTCCATTGCTTTTTGAGTGTAATCCATATGCTCTTTCATAATAGTATCATCAATTTTATTTGGATTTTTTAGTATTCCTTCAACCATAAAATATTTCATCTTTTATCCTCCTAATTAAGTTGTATAATATATAAATAAACGTGATTATTACTAGTTTCAATTTAAATAATAAATACCCTTATGCTTACCAAATAAACAATAGGTAAGACTTAATTAAGATTTCTGATAGTGATTAATAGATAATATCTAAAATAAATAAATTTCTAAAATTATATGTATAAAAAAGACCAGTTATAAAATATGAATTCTCCTAAAATAGCTAATGAAAGGTATATAACGGCTTCATTTTTAGATATAGACTTTTTACTTATATATAAGCTAAATTTGCTTTGATTATCTGTATTAGATATAGACACAAATATAGGTAACTTAATTATGTACTTAAATAATTTAGTCCCACATAACCATATTAAATATCCAAAAACAGCTCCCAATGAGTTCATCATTAAATCATCAATATCTGAAACCCTATGATTAAATAGTTGACAAAATTCAATTGCTAACGAAAAACATAGTCCAACACAAAACACTTTACTAAGATTCCTAAACTTACTCCAAATAAAAGGAAGTAAAAAACCTAGAGGCATAAACATTATAATATTTAAGATATATGTAGTAGCCCCTGATGAACTAAATGGAACTAAGTTTATTTCTTCTATTCGGATTATATTTCCAAATTGACCTATATCCCATATACTTCCTATTCCAGCTACGATAATTGCTAAAGAAACATAAAGTAAGAAAACATAAACTTTTATTAAATGTGGTATTAAGTTTACTTTATCTTTAATTTTTCTAGATTTTATAGTAATTATTTGATATATAAAACAAGGTATTATCACACAAAGAAGTGGGTAAATCATATACATAAATTTAAAATTTCTCCCTTCAAAATTAAATTTGGTAACTAATATAAATACTAACATTATTTTAGGTTTATAAATCTTAAGATTTTCTTAAATTTATACTCAAATATATAAGTTTAGTTGTTGCTGAAGGGTTTATGGGAATATATGAAATATTAAGTGAGTGAAAAAGGATTGCTATTATATTAAATTATAATAGCAATCCTTTTTTATATGTAAACAACTAGTGTACTGTGTTTTCTAACTTACTCTTAATATCAGTTATGTCATCTGAAAGACGAGTCAGCATATCTAATTTACATGTCATAGTTTCTATTATCTCTTGATATTTTTCTTCTCTTTGTTCTTGTAAGATATCCCTTTTTTCTTGAGCTTTTAGTATGTAAAGTATCAATCCAAATGAAAGTAAAGCCCAAGAACCTTCTTTCCCAACAATATTGATAATTTCACTGATCAATATAAATCACTACCTTTCATAAAATATATGTTTTTTAATGCTATAAATTTTGAATTTTTATTTTTAGAGATTCAAAATCTCTTTTTAAAAATTTACTACCATTACAAATAATATTTGGTTCTTCCCCATCTTTAAATTCTTCAATTAAAACAGTATTAAATATATCTAGCATCTCCTCTATATACCCTAATACAATTAGTTTTTCATTAGTAGAAAGCTGTTTCATTGAACCCCTCCAAAATTAGATTCTATAGCAATATTATATAGAACATATGTTCTACTTTCAACCTGTTTTATAAAAAAAGTGATTGCACTTTTGTATTAAATAATAAGTTTTAAATTTTTAAGTATTAAATATAATTATGTAATGACTAAATTTAAATATGTATATTAATATTTGAATTGATTGATATAATAAACATATGATAAAATTTACTTATTAAAGTGATAACACTATTTTAAAATAAATTAAAAGATGTATCTAAATTTACACTATATTTCAAAATTGATTTTAGGAGGTAAAAATGGCAGTAAGTAAAGCGAATACAAGAACTATGGTAACGGTAAGTATGGATTTAAAAAAAGAACTTGATTTAAAGGCAGAACGAGATGGAGATAATCTAAATACAGTTATTGTTAAAGCAGTTTATGAGTATCTGAAAAAAGATCCTTTAGTAGAAAAAACAGTTTTAAAAGATACTAAACACAAGTTAGAAAGAATAGAATACCTAAAACTAAAGAAAGAACAGTTATAGGTATTAATTATAATAGAGCTAAAATAACACCCAAGTCTAAATTTTAGAGTTGGGTGTTATTTTATAAAATTCAATATATATGTTAACTATTAATATATAATTTTTGATTAGATCGATATTCTTTTGTAAGTAAAAATGGTAAGAATACTATTGAATACAGTAAAATCTCATAAAAAAGAGTGTTTAGTGTATAAACTTTGCCGTATGAATTACCAATTATAGGTGCAATCGAGTTATTTAACAAATGTACTAGCATAGGAGCCCAGAGGTTCTCGGTTTTCATGTAAGTATATCCTAAAAATACTCCAAGGGTAGTACAGGCAATTATATGAGTAATAATACAGTATAGTGGACTTTCAGGGCTATACAAAGTTACACAAAGAGGTAAATGCCAAATCCCCCATATTGGACCTAATAAAATAACTCCTAATCTTTTTCCGTAAAGATTTTGTAAGCGAGGTTGTAAGAAGTATCTCCAGCCAAACTCCTCTCCAAAGAATAGATTACATCCAAAGACTACATTTAAACCTACTATAAATAAAACTCTTATAATTGAATCTAAAATATTTATAGGATTAATTTGCATATATTTTAATTGCGAGAAATTGCTAATTGCAGTTATAGCTAAAGAAAGCAATATTACAAATACAACTTTTTTAAAGTTTTTATTAAAGCATAAATTTAAAATTTCAAAATCAGATGAATTCATAAAAATGCTAGTTATAAGATAACAAGATACTAGAACATCTACTAAAAAAGAGATCCTTAGGTTGTTTATAAACAAAGATTCAATTATACATAAAATTATCTTTATAATTGTGGCAATAGAAAAGATATTAAAAAATCTATATATTGACGATGTAAAAGCATAATAAGAACTTCTATTTAAAACTGTAATTGCTGAAAATGCGGGAATGTACATAAATAATCCTGCAAAGCTTGATAAAAATGAAATGCTGTTTGGTTTTGCGGCGCGAATAAATATGAAAATAGATATAAAAGTAATTAAGCTAAAGTTAATTATCAAGAAGTCCCTTACTTCTTTTTTTATAACCTTAATATCACTACACATTTTAATCCCCCAAGTTTAAAAATTTTATGATAAAAGTATAGCACAGTTTAAATGGAAATTAATTACAATGAGTATATAAAATTCGCTTCGCTCATGTCGCTCAAATTTCATATCGTCAACGTCCACTCGGTAAACTCGTGTCCCGTTACTCAAACGACTTCGTCCGTTGCTCCAAAATGTTATTTTTTACTTCACTAAAACATCTAAATTATGATACTCCAGATGTTATCCATAAATATTAGTTAAAAATAGTTTATTTAAGCGTAAAAAATACCTCTATAACTAAATTTATAGTTTGGAGGCATTTTTCATTGGTATTTTATTAAAAATCTAAAATTTTATTTAGGTTTTAATAATACAATTAATTTGATAAAAAATCAAATTATTGTTTGTTTTTATGTTAATATATGACTTCTGCTAACTTATCTATAAATATTACTGATGTATATTTAGATATTTAATAAGTGCTATTAAATATTCAAATTAAAACATGTTATCAATAGGTGTTATAATGTATTTGTATCTAGCAGTAAGATATTTATAAGCTAGATACTATTTAATTAATACTCCTCTCCATAAGGGGTTTGTCATCATTTATCATATACATATAGCTACAGAACGCAATAAATATATTGATTAAAGAAATTGACGTATTTATTGCGTTCATATTTTTTGTTATTAATAATTTTATATGTTGTATTTATGGCTAATAGGAGGTTCTGCAAACCCTAATAACGCCAAGATAATATTTCTAAAAACTTTAGATATACTTGCTAATATCAATATAAACTTTGGACTATCAAAAAAGTTAAAAACTTTTAAAGTTTTCCATATATATTTGTTTGCGCTAACCTGATTTTTTGAATAATTTAACATATATAACCCTCCTGAACTTTAAATTAAAAGTTAAGATTTATTATAGACTATCATAAATCTTAACTTTTAATTTAAAAATGGACTGAAACCTATAAATTGAGGACTGAAATATAACTCTCCTCAAAATTTATAGATATGTAATGGCATCTATCAAAAATGTAAGACTTAGTTAAGCTTTGCGTCAGGCTATTTTAAAGTTGTGCATGTATAATAGACTTATCAAATAAAGATAAGAAAAAGGAGGAGTTATACATGACAATACTATTAGGAAGTTTAATAATAGCTCCATTTGTACTATCAGTAGGAGCTGCATTACTAAGTGATGAGTTAGAAGTTGCAAATCAACAATAAGATTTTATATAGATAAATACGTTGTTAATTAGCTACATAACAACAAATTTAAAATAAAAAGAGTATCTATTGAACAATTTCAATAGATACTCTTTTTATTATTCTATTACTAACTTTATTTTAATCCAATACACCGTACTAAATCATATTAATTGCTTAATCTTTTTTACCCAATATATATGCACCAGCACCCATTACTAGTGCTCCACCTGCTATGTTTCCTAATGTAACAACAAATAAATTATATATTGCGCCCATAAGAGTAGCTCCTTTGATAGCACTTGAAAATAATGCTACTCCAAATATAGTCATATTAGCTACACTATGTTCAAACCCACTAGTTATGAAAGCAAATAAACACATAAATATTATTATTAACTTTGCAGTATCATCATTTGTTCTAAATGAGCACATTACAGCCACGCATACTAGTATGTTACAAAGTACTCCTCTAAAGAAAAGGTCCATAAATGGAAGTGATGCTTTAGCTAAGGATGTTGTAGCGAAAAACTCCATTACAGCTCCTTTATTAACAAGTCCTGTACCTACAAATAATCCAGCAACCAAAAGCGATCCAAGTAAATTACCTACAAAACTATAAGCCCATACTCTGAGTAAGTCTTTATTACTAGTACCTTTGTTTAACGTACCAGCTGTCATTACCATGTTGTTACCTGTAAATAGTTCACTACCAGTCATTACAACTAAACTTAATGCTATGGCGAATGATACACCCATCATAATTTTTGTCATAGGAGAATTAGCTGATGTTAAAAGCCCACCTATTGTAAAAATTAATAATATTCCTATCCCAACATAAAGTCCTGCAAAAGCTGATGATACAATGTATTTTAATCTACTACTATTTAATAAATTAACTTTGTTCTTAGCAGCGATTGTTAGTTTTTCGAGTGTTTCGTTATGCATAATTACCCCCTAGTTTAAGTTAATATTTGATTCCGCTCCAGTAAATATTTTCATTTACTTTTACTATATCATCTAAATTTACACCTTCTAATGCCCACTTTTTAAATTCCATAAATCCTGTTCTATCAACTATATATCCTATATGCTCTTTTCCTCCTGGAGCATCTTTAGCTATATATTGCTCTACATATTTATAAGTATTAAGTATTATTTTTATTATAGATTCTTCATCTGCCCACAATAAGAAATCTTCTGCTAGTCTTGGGTTTTTCTTACCTGTTCTACCCATGATTGCTAGTCTGTAGTATTTCTTTTCATCTCTAGTCCATGCTGAAGTAGGACAGTTTAAAGTACACTCTCCACATCCTATGCATTTATCGTGATCTCTTACGATTTTATAGTTTTCCATTCGTAAAGCTTTAGTGGATAGTTTTTCACATTTTTTAACACAAGCTCCACATGATATACATCTCTCTTTTTCATATAAAGGACGTGTCATGCCTATTATTCCAAAGTCATGGGTTCTCGCCTTTATACAGTCATTTGGACAGCCAGTTAACGCTACCTTAAAGTGTAAATCATTTGGATAGATAGCTTTTTCTATTCTCTTTGCAAAGTTTGTTGTGTGATATTGAGCCTTTGGACAGACTTTGTTTCCTATACATGCAGATATATTTCTAGTGCCTGCAGCTGGATATCCTTCTTCTTTTTCTGCCTGGTTTATATCCATTTTTTCAATTACTGGTTGTATAAGTTTGTTTACTTCTTCCATATCTTCCATCTTTATACCCAGTATTTCAAAACCTTGTCTAGTGGTAATATGTATTTCGCCATTTCCATACTCTGTAGCTATATTAGAAATTATCATCAAACTTTCTGGATCTACACTTCCACCTGGTATTCTCACTCTAAGAGAAGTTTCATATTTAGTTTTAGTTATTCTAAAAGCATTTTTCATTACTTTCTTAGTATTTAAATCTCTTATCATAGTTATACCTCCTAATCTATTAAATTCTTTGCATAAGAATAATCAAATACAGGTCCATCGATACAAATATAAGTATCATCCATTTTACAGTGTCCACATTTACCTACACCACAGCACATTTTTCTTTCGTAAGATACCCATATGTTGTGCTCAGATAGCTTTCTTTTTAAGAACTCTGCTACTGTAAATTTCATCATCATAGGAGGTCCAACAACTACTGCAGACATGTTATTTATATCATCTATTTTCAACTCTGGAATATACTTTGTAACTAATCCTATATTTCCATCATAATCACTATCAGCGTTATCTACTGTTACCAATATGTCTAGTTTTTCGCTCCATTTATTTAAATCATCTTTGAATAATATATCTTGAGGGCTTTTAAATCCAACTATTAACTGAAAGCTTATACATCTATCAGGATTGTTGTAAAAATGCTCTACGATACCTCTTACAGGAGCTAGACCACTTCCTCCTGCTACAATAACAATTTCTCTTCCCTCGTATAAACTTACATCAAATCCATTCCCATAAGGTCCTCTTATAAAAAAGCTATCTCCGACTGTATAATTAAATAATTCACTAGTTACCTTACCTACATTTCTTATAGTAAAATCTATATAATCTTTTCCGTATCCTGATACTGATATTGGGCTTTCTCCAAATTTAGGAATTGAAATTTCATAAAACTTTCCTGGTAAGACTCCTTCGGTTTTACTAGAAACTCTAAATGTCCATTCTATATCTGTATGTTTAATTATATCTATAATCTTTGAATTAACTGGTATGTATGGATTCATCTATTTTACCTCCTCATTGATATCTAATATGCCTTTTATTTTTTCTACACATTGTGAAAAAGATATATATTGTGGACAGGAATCATCGCATCTTCCACATCCTACGCACATTTGGTATCCAAATCTTTTATCAAAGTCGTATATCTTATGCATCACTTTAAATCTCATTCTTTCACCTTGTTTTTTTCTAAAAGAATGACCACCTGCCATATCTGTGTATCCATCTACCTGACAAGATCCCCATACCCTTCTTCTTTCTCCTACATTTTCATTTTCTTTGTAGTATATGTCTTGCATAGTAAAGCAAGTACAAGTTGGACAGACAAAATTGCAGCGTCCACATCCTATACATCTAGAATCATACTCATTCCACATTTCATGTTTTGCTAGTTCTATCGGATTTATATTCTTAGGCAATTGCAAAGAGATAAGGTTTTCCTTAACATAGTTAACTTCAAACTCAGTATCTTCACCACTAAATATATTTAAATCTTCATCTTTTATATCCAAGTAGATTTCATCATTATCTATATTTAATGCCATTGAGTAATTATCAGTTTTGTTAGACCCCATACTTACACAAAAACAATTTCTAAAACTTTCTTTACATCCAATTAAAACAAACTTTACTTTTTCTCTTAATCTTTCATAAAAATAATCTTTTTCAATACCATTATTAAGGTAAATCTCATCTAATCTTTTTACTCCATTTATATCACAAGCTCTTAAAAATATAATCAATTTTTTATCATCTATATCACTAGTTTTATATTCCTTTTCTGTAAAATAAAATAATGTTTGAGTTATAGGTAGTATAATTTCTTTTGGTGAAAAGTTAGATTTTTTATTAAACTCTATATCATCTATACTACTTATTTCCTCATATTTAGTTAAATCTGTATCAGAGTAAACTCCTTTAAAAGGGGTCGTTACAGGTGCAAAAACTTTATATTCCGATTTCAATAATTTAAGACCTTTATCGAAGTTTGCTCTATTCAATTTTATCTTCATAATCTCTCCTCCTATATTTTATTAAAGATATAGTAGCATACGATTTTTTGAATGTCTGTGATATATATAACAATATTGATATCTTTTTATCGAATTTATAAAAAAAATACACATAACATTAATTACATTGCTATATGTACTCTCTATTAATTACCTTTAAAGTATTTAGACAAATCTTCTTTTTTTATATAAATATTTTTATTTACAATTTTGACCAATCCATAGTCTTGCAATTGTTTCATGGTTCTTGATAAACTTTCCCTTTTACATCCAAGCATTTCTGCTATATATGTAATACTTATATTTGCTTTAATAAGTGTCCATTCTCCCTGTTTTACTCCAAACTCTTTTCCCATTCTATATAGTTTTGCTGCAAGTTTTTTATCTATATTTAGAGAAGAAGAGTTTTTTAGTTGTCTGTATAGCCTTCTATTAATATTTTGAGTATGAACCAATATATTTTTCATTAAATTAAAGTCATTTTCCATTATTTTTATGAATTCAGACGCAGGGCACTTCAATATAGTTGACTTTTCAAATATTTCACAAGCGAAAATAGTGTTTTTTTCTTGATCTAAGGAAAGATCATTTATTACATCACCATTTTTAAATATGAATATTACTTTTCTCTCACCATTTTCATTTATTTTGTATATAGATACTTTTCCTTTTTCTATAAAATACAAATTATCAATAAATTCTTTTTCTAGGAATAAAGTTTCTTTTCTTTGTGCCTGAAAACTTGTCATTATCTTCTCTAACTGTTCTTTACTTTCTGGTTTTATATTATCAAATATTGATATGCTATTTATTTTCATCATATTTTACAAATCCTTATATACTTAATTTTTAGTTAATTTTAATCTTTACAATTTATTTTACTACATCGAAAATAGATTAACCATTGTATTTGTTTGTTTTATTAAAAAAGATCACTCAAATGGCAATAAGAGTGATCTTTTTATATATAATTAGATTATTGTGAACGTTGTTAATTAAATTTTGATAATGCTAAAATTTTTTACCTAAACAAGCCATATAAATTATAAACTCATCTTCTCCATCCAAATCTAGCATATCATCAATTATGTGTTGATCATAAATTCCAATAGCACAAGTACCACAATTAAGAGATTCTGATGCTATATAAAGATTTTGACAAACATGACCAATATCTATAAGTATTTTTTTATGAGCAGTTATATTGAATCTATGCTCACTTCTATATGGAATGCAACTCCAAGCGAAAACAACAGCACTTTTAGATACAAAGTCTTGTACAAAAGGTTGATTAGGAGTAGCCTTATTTATTTCATCAGTTATATTATTTAAGTTTTTTATAAATAAAAGTTTATGTTCTAATGGTAAGTATCTATAAATTCCAGGATTTAAATCATTAACATTATTGATTATTAAATATGTCTCAAAAGGATGGGTACATCCAGCAGAAGGTACTGTCCTTAATGCACTGAAATTATTTTTTACACTTTGTATGCCTTGAGTAGCCCAAAGTAAGTAAGAAAGCTCATCTAAAGTTATTTTTTCATCACTATATTTACGAATACTTCTTCGATCTTGTATACAGTCTAATACATTAGATTTAGCTAAAATGTTTTTATTGATAGATGGTAAAGTTATTAATTCAGAATTTTTATCATATTCTTTTTGAAAAGGTAAGGGTAAAATACCTTTTTGTTTATCAGTTTTTATTTGTTTTAATATTTCGAAGTCAGCTTTAAAAAATTCACGGTTCTTTTTAATTTTATCCATAAGTGTCCCCTTACTAACATCTATATATTTATATATTAAAATTAATGTTTTATATTATATAGATTGTAAATTAAGTTTTTATTTGTTCTTGAATTTTTATGATTAGAACAATAAAAATTATACCTAAAATTTATCAAATACACTGTAACATATGTTACACTTTGGAATTTATATTCAAATTAAATAGGTTATTCAAATATATGCTTTTTCTACTCTACCTATATAACCATAGCTCAAAAAATGTACTTATTTTAAATAATATATCCCTTTAGCATATATATGTAAGTTCAAATAATCTAAAGTAAATTAAATTATTTATCCAAATAAATATACATTTACTTTATTTTTTAATTGTTTTTTTATTATTTTCTTAATCTTTTGAACTATTTATGCAATTACTAAATTTAATTTTAATTGATTTATTCCAATTTTTGGTTATATAAGCTTAAATTTTACTATTTGCAAGCGCGGAATTTAATTATAATACAGAAACCGTAGTTTGATTAATATATATTTTGATGATATCATGAACGTGGCTTAAAAAAGATAAGGACAATTGCGTAGAAATGGGGGTAAAGCAACATGAACAATTTAGAATTTAAAAATTCTTTAAATTATTTTATTGATCAATACTTTAAAGGACTTGAATCGTTAGAATCTAATGAAGTAGTAAAAGTAGCTGATTCTAATCAAATAAATAAACTTAGAAACATAAGTATACCTAGTCAGGGGAGACAGGTACAAGAAGTTATGGAAGAAATGATGAAAGAGGTTTATGAGTATGGAGCAAGAGTAAACCATCCAAGATTTTTTGGATTTATACCTGGTCCAGCAGATTTGAACTCTTGGATTGGAGATGTAATGTCCAGTGCTTATAACTTGCATGCTGGATGCTGGATGACAACATCAGCTGCTAGTTTTATTGAAAAAACATTAATTAAGTGGCTATCTGAAAAAGCTGGATATAACACAGAACAATCGAGCGGATTATTTGTTTCAGGAGGATCTATGGCAAATCTTACAGCAATGGTAGCTGCAAGAGATAACAAACTTTCATTTGATAAATTACATTTGGGAACTGCTTATGTATCTGATCAAACTCATAGTTCAATTAAAAAGGCACTTAAAATATCTGGAATATCACCTAAGAATATCAGAAAAATACCTTCAGATTCAAATTATAGAATGAAGATAGATGAACTAGAAAAAGAAATAAGAAATGATATAACAAACGGGTTACACCCATTTGTTGTTATAGCTAGTGCAGGGACTACAAATACTGGAAGTATTGATCCAATACCAGAAATATCTGATATATGTTCAAAATATGGTTTATGGATGCATGTAGATGGAGCTTATGGAGCATCGATATTATTATCTGAAAACTATAATCATTTATTAAAAGGAATAGAAAATGCTGATAGTTTAAGTTGGGATGCACATAAATGGTTATTCCAAACATATAGTTGTGCAATGGTTCTTGTAAAAGATAAAAATGATTTAGCAAGAAGTTTTAGTGAAAATCCAGAGTATTTAAGAGACTTAGATATAAATGACGATGAAATAAACTATGGAAACGTAGGTATTGAATTAACAAGACCGACTAGGGGTCTTAAACTTTGGTTTACATTACAAACTCTAGGAACTAGTGAAATGAGCAGAAGAATTGAATATGGTATTCATCTTGCAGAATATATTAAGAATACATTATTAGAATTTGAGAATTGGGAAGTAATATCTGATCCTAAATTAGCAATTATCAATTTTAGATATACTCCATCTGGAATGTCTGAACAAGATATAGATGCACTTAATAATAATATTTCACATTTAGCACTTCAAGAAAACTATGCAGGAATATTTACAACAGTTTTAAATGGTAAAGTTGTTTTAAGAATGTGTGCTATTAATCATGAAACAACAGAAAATGATATAAAACAAACAATAAGTAAACTAGATGAATTTGCAAAACACTTATTAACTAATAACTTTAGTTTAAGTGCTGTATAATATAAAAAAATGAGTAAATCCTTAAATATAGGGATTTACTCATTTTTGTTTAAATTTCAAGTGTATAAAAACTCATTATGATATTTGCGCACATCTGTTTTTTATACTTACTCTTATATCTTCAATTCTTCTTTTATTTACATTCTCAATTAAAAATGTAAAATTGTCTAATTCAATTTCTCGACCTTCTTCTGGGAAATCACCTAACAATGTAAGTATATATCCATTTAAAGTATCATAGTCACCTTGTTCTATATCTATATCAAATTTATTGTTAAATTCACTTATTGTCAAATATCCTTTTACAATAAAATTACTATCATCAATTTGTGTTATAGTAGATTTAGTTTTATCGTATTCATCTTCAATATCTCCCATAATTTCTTCAATTAAATCTTCCATAGTTACTAGACCTTCTATTCCACCATATTCATCAATTAATAACGCTAAGTGGACCTTTTTATCCTTTAGAAGTTTAAATAATTCATTTGTTCTAATAGACTTTGAAACAAAATATGGGTCATGAAGCATTGTTTTTAAATTTATATTTTTAAATCCAACTTTCTTAGCTTTTACTAATAAGTCTTTTACATATAATATCCCGAGTATATTATCCTTATTATCTTCATATACAGGTATTCTAGAGTATCCTGATGCTATTACTCCTTCTAGTATTTCATCCAAATCATCGTCTATGTCTACCGCAAACATATCATGTCTAGATGTCATAATTTCCTTAGCAGTCTTATCATTAAATTCAAATATGCTATATATCATCTGTTTTTCTTCATTTTCAATACATCCATCTTCTTGAGATTGTGATATTAAAGTTCTAATTTCTTCTTCAGAAACTCTTTCTTCAATATCCATATCATTATTTCTTGTTATTTTTAAAACCAGACTAGTTGAAAATGATAAAAGTTTTATAAATGGTTTTGCAATTTTAGATATAATGTAAATTGATTTTACTGAAAATAAAGATATCTTCTCCGCTTTTTTCAAAGCAATTCGTTTAGGTACTAATTCTCCAAATACTAATGTAAAATATGAAAGTATTATTGTTACTAAAAACATACATAATTCATTAGAATAAGGTATACTAAGTGGAGCTAATATCTTTGAAAGGTGCGTAGATATTCCTGTAGCAGCAGATGCACTTGAGAAAAATCCAGCTAAAGTTATTCCAATTTGAATAGTTGATAAGAAATTGCTTGGGTCTTCCATAAGTCTTTCAAGCAATTGAGCTTTCTTGTTTCCGCTTGCACTTAATTGTTTTATTTTTGATTTGTTTACAGAAACAATAGCCATTTCTGCTGATGCGAAAAACGCGTTAATAGCAGTAAGTAATACTATTAAAATTATTTGAGGCATAAAGGCCCCGGGGTCTGAATCTAAATTATTCATTTCTTCCTCCTTAAAATAATAAATAAAAAACCATCAGAAACATTTTTAAAAACTAATTAATATATTCCTGAATATATTGCTAATAATCCTATTTTGTAAATAAAGTTTAAAATAGAAATTTATTAAATAGCATTTAGTAATTTTTTATTTAAAGTACATTATAATCTATGAATTAACTTTTATCAATATTTATATATAATATTAATATTCTAATTAAATTAAAAAGTTGCAAAATATATAAATACCCCTTAACTACGTTTATTAATAGCTAAAGGGTACTTAATTATTTATCAGATAAATTTTTAATCAATAATTTGTTTATTCTTTTTCTATTGCATTTTAATATAGTAAATTCATAGTTTTTATAAGTAAATTTATCATTAACTTTAGGGTAAGAATCTAACTGAGCATATGCCCAACCTCCAATAGTATCAATGTGTTCATCTTCAATATCTATATATAAAAACTCAGTTATATCTTCAATTAGAACCTTTCCATCTACTATATAACTATTATCTTCACACTTAATAATAGAATCTTCTTCCTCATCAAACTCATCTTGAATTTCCCCAACAATTTCTTCTAAAATATCTTCTATTGTTACTAAACCAGAAGTTCCTCCATACTCATCAATAACTAAAGCAACTTGTACTTTATCTTTTTTAAATATTTTAAGAAGATCACTTATGAGCATTGATTCTGGGACAAGTTTAATATCACGAATAATATTTTTTATTTCTTGATTACTACCTTCAATCTTTTGTTTATATAAATCCTTAATATGAATAAATCCAATAACATTATCCTTATTTTCTTTACATACAGGATATCTAGTAAGCTGTTCTTTTAATGTGAAATCTATAATGTCATCAAATGCATCTTCTATGAAAATATTTGTAATGTCAGTACGTGGTACCATTATTTCTTTTACTGTTTTATCAGAAAAATCGAAGATATTATCTACAAGAGTTAATTCAGTTTTATCAACTAATCCATGATTATAACTTTCTTCAACTAATAGTTTTATTTCCTCATCAGTATGAACTGATTCATGTTCATCAACTTGAGAAAGCCCAAATACCTTTAATATCCAGTTTGTACTATGATTGAATATCCACATAACAGGATATGTTAACTTGTAAAAAAATATAAG
This sequence comes from Paraclostridium sp. MRS3W1, assembly GCF_032465715.1. Taxonomy (NCBI): domain Bacteria; kingdom Bacillati; phylum Bacillota; class Clostridia; order Peptostreptococcales; family Peptostreptococcaceae; genus Paraclostridium; species Paraclostridium sp. MRS3W1. Next base: position 29,203 of record NZ_JAWDJM010000098.1, read on the forward strand.
TGGAAAAGCTGTACTTAATGCTATTTTTTCGGGACTTATAATTGCTAGGGATTTAGGAACCAATTCTCCAAATACAATATGACATCCAGTTATAATTGAAAATGCAATAATAAATGCAATTGAATGTTCTAGACTTGAAGGCAAATTAAATAGGTTAAATATTGGCATTAACAAACGTAAAATAGCCGGCTCTCCTACCCATCCTAACCCCAACGATGCTAAAGTTATTCCAAGCTGACAGGCAGATAAGTATGAATTTAAATCTTTAACAACTATTAAAGTACGTTTCGCACGCTTATCACCTTGAATTATTAACGTTTCTATCCTAGATTTTCTAACCTTTACCATAGCAAATTCTGTAGCAACAAAAAATCCATTTAAAAAGACAAGAAAAAATACTAAAAGTATATTTATAAAAATAATCATATGTATATTATTCACCTCTCAAATTATTAAAAATACGCATTATTATATAACATATTATTAGCAATTTATGATTAAATAAAAGCTAAATTATTAAATGTTATAATTTTATATAGTTTTGAGATTAGTATGCTAATTTGAAATGAAAGGAGTACTAAATGAGCAAGCATTTATCTGCTAACATTAGGGTAGTAATTAAAAAATATAATCCATCGATTTTTAGAGATTCAGAAAAAGAAGGTTTCTTTGAAGTTCGAGTAGAAAATTATTATTATTTTAAGGTCATAAAAAAGGGCTGTATCAAATAGATACAACCTTTTTTTTATTCTAATTATCAATAGATACACCGATGTCATCCTTGTTAGGTCTATATACTTTTGCAAATAAAAATGGTAAATATAATACAGATTCAAATAAAATAGCTATTAAAAGATCGTTTAATGTAATTATTGTATCTAGCCCACCACCATTTGAAAGTGCAATTAAGTTTCCGATTAAATGAATTAACATTGGGGTCCACAGATTTTCTGTTTTCATATAAGCATAAGCTAAAAATACTCCAAGTGTTGTGCAGAATAATACATGACTTATAATACAATAAACCGGAGTTTGAGGACTGTAAAGAGTCATACAAAGAGGCAAGTGCCAAATACCCCATATAGGTCCTAGTATTATCACTCCTAATCTTTTTCCGTATATCTTTTGAAGTCTAGGTTGTAGGAAGTATCTCCACCCAAACTCTTCTCCAAAAAACAAGCTAATACCCAATATTATATTCATAACAATTCCAACTGAAATTTGTAGTAATGCATCAATAAAATTCGCTACACTAAAGTGTATATGTATAAGGTCAGGACTACATCCAACTGTAAATATAACTAGATATATGCCTATACAGAACAATACCTTTTTAAAGTTTTTATTTAGTGATAAATTGAAAATTTCAAAATCAGAAGAATTTACAAATACACTATATAAAATATACAAAGATACAATTGGATCTATTAAAGAAGAAATAATAACATTCTTTATAAAAAAAGGCTCAAGTATAGAAAAAATAACTCTTAATATTGTCGCTATTATAAAGAAATTAAAGAACTTGTTTACAACATCACCAAATTCATAATAAGAACTCTTTTTAAGCACTACCATTACTGAAAAAGCTGGAATATACATAAATGTTATAGCAAAGTTATATAGAAAATCATCGCTATTTGGTTTAGAAAAGCTAATAAATACAAATATAGCTAGAAACGTAATCAATCCAAAATTAATTAATAAGAAGTCTCTTACTTCTTGTTTTGTAACTCTAATATCGTTATACATTTTAACCCCTCCAAAAATTTAAAATTCAACTAAGATTATCTAGAAGATAAAATCCAAAAACATTTGTTGCTTATTTAATGTAAAATATTACCATAAAATTAAAATTATCCAAATAGAATTCATTTGGTTGTAAATATTTGTCTTAATTTTTAGTCAGAAATCGAATTAAAATGGCAAATTAAGTCGAAAAAAATAAAATTTAAATTTTATATAATCAATTAGTTAAATATATGCTAGAATTAACATGGAAAAAAATGTAATTAATATGGATGAATGGAGAAATATAATGAAAGTACAAAATGTAAATACGATACAATACAAAAATATATACGCTAAAAAATCAGACATATTCAAATTTGAAAATGATGAGCAAAAGGCAGAGAAATCAAAATCTAAAAATTATAATTATAATAAGAACATTGCAGGTCAAGTAAAAGTAGAGTCAGAAACTAAAGAAGATTCAAATGATAATCAAGATAAAGTAACATCTGAAATAGTTGTAAACCCAAGTGGCATGAGAACTTTGCTAATGTTAAAAAATTCAAAGATATTTAGTTCAGTAAATCTCGGAATGTCAAATGGAGTATGTGAAGAACTCTCTGCGGATGAAATATCTAACAAAAGTTTAACTGAGCAATTTAATTTACATTCAGAACTAAGTAAATAAGATATAGTATAAATTATTCTAAGTAAAGGAGTTAAATTTTCAGATTGATATATTATTAAAAAAGGAGTATCTATGAAAAATTCATTACCTTATTATTGGATAGGAGTGGTATTTATAATAGTTATACTAATATTTAGTATAGTAACTATTTTGTTTTCTGAAGAACATGAAAATAGCATACCAGCCTTAAAAAATGCAAAATATATAACAAGTAAAAATAACAATCTAGAAGTTTATGAATATATTCATGAACTCACACATTCTTTTGTTAAAACTAATAGAAAAGATGTTAAAGTAATTGCTCCAACTAAATACGCTAGGAATTTAGGCGTTACTCTATGTGAAAATGAGATTTATATGAAAGGGTATATAGATACGTACACAGAAATAGGATACTTGATAGATAAAGTTAACTATGGATTAATTGATGAGGATATTATAAAGCTACATAATATAGTTTCAGAAAAATCAAGGGAAAAGAATTGCATTGCTAAAAGTTTAAATATAGAATTGATTAACGAAATAGTGGATAATAATAAGTTTTTTGATGATACAGATAAACAAAACTATAACAACTTAAAACACTAGTTAATTTTGAATAGAGTAAAAAGTGAAACTTTTAAAATATTTGTAATATCTATGTAATTGTATCTATAAATTAGAGAGAAAATTTGTGAATAAAAGAATTAAGCTAAGTAAATATATTAGTAATAGCTTAGGTACAAAAATTGAATTTAGTTTACCTACTGATGGAACAGAGTATCTTATGAAACTTGTTGGAAATGATAATCTTGGAAATAAAGTTGAGTTTTATTGTGACTATAGTAATAATGGAAAAGGAATTTTTAAACTTGATAATTCCCGTGAAAGTGTAAAAAAAGATTCTAGTAAATTAAACCTTTCTTTATATGCATCCGATTCTTCTAATAATAAGTGGAAGAAAGTTGGATCGGACTTTGATATTGATTTAAAGTAATACCAGTTAAGCTTAAAAATAAATAATGTAATTAAAGTCTCTAGATTTAACTATTTGGTTTAATCTAGAGACTTTTTTACTGTGACTATACTTTCTATTATGTATTGTTACTTAGCTGATTAACAATATAATTAGCCATATATCTATAAAGAAGTTAACAACAAAAATTTCATTACAATACGTACTCATTCCTTGTTAACTAACTTACTAACAAAAAAGATTAATAAAAAAATATTTGAATATGCAAGTTTTTTGTATTAGTTTACGAATTAAGTAATGTAAAAGCTTTTATAGTGAGGAGGAAACAACTTGAAAGACAAGTTAATAATTAAATATATAAAAAAGAAAAATCAAAAAGGAATGGAAATTTTAATAGATCAGTATAATGGGCTTATTACTTCTGTAATTAGATACCATCTAGGATCTCTTATTAATTATGAAGAAGAGTGTGTTAGTGATACTTTGCTAGCTATTTGGGATAATGTTGAAGGATTTGACCAATATAAAAATACTTTTAAAAATTGGATATGTGCAATAGCGAAATATAAATCAATTGATTATAAAAGAAAGTATTTAAATAAAATAGAGATATCAGATTTAGATGAAAAAAACTATTACATAGATAAAAACTTACTAAAAATTGAAATTCAAGAGGAGTTAAATGAAACATTAAAATTCTTGTCCGAAGAAGATAAAGAAATATTTAGACGATATTACCTAAATGATGAAAGTGTAATAGATATAGCAAATGACAAAAAATTAGCTATTTCAAGTGTACATAGTAAGTTATCTAGGGGAAAGGCAAAAATAAGAAAATCTTTATTAAATGAGGGAGGAAAATAAATTGATAGATAAATATAAAGTATTAAACAACGAAAAAATTCAATTTGATAAATATGATGAAGTAAAAACTGATAATCCTAAAATGAAAAATATAGTGAAATCTAAGTTGAAATCAAGAAAACAAACAACTAAAAAACTAATTGCTGCAAGTGTCTCAGCGGTTCTTATACTTGGAACAGTAGCACTAACAAATGAGACTACATGGGCATATATAAATATTTTAGCAAGTCGTATTGAATCTTTCTTAGGTAGGGACTATAGTGAGTTTGATAAGTATAAATTTGAAGGAAATCAATCAATAACAGATAACGGATTAGTTCTTAATTTAGGAGATGTAATGTTAGATGATGGACAATTAATTATAAGTTTAAGTATGGATTATACTAATTTTGATTTTAAAAAACATGGAGTTGATAAAAAAGATTTCATGCCTGATATACCTATAATAACCATAGGAGATATCTCTTTCCCTGGACAAGGTGGCGGAATAAACCCAAGAGATGTTAAAAATGAAAATAAAAAAGAATTTTTATATACTATTAATTTAAATAGAAAAGATACTGATGGAGATGGTATTGGAGATACAGATATTGATTTACTTGACAGTTTAGAAAAAGGTAAAGATTACAACTTAAAAATTCAATTTAAAGATTTTGATTTAGGTGAGTCAAAAACTGAAAAAGGAAGGCTATTATTTAAAACTTTTGGAAACTGGGAATTTAATACGACTATAAATACTTCTAATATATCTAATGATTTAAAAGTTGTTAATGTTAATAAGTATATAAATATAAACGATAAAGTTAAGTTGAAAATTGATCAAATAAAGGTATCTCCTATTTCCGTTAATATTAAAACACAATTAGAAGGAAATAAGTCTGAGGTAGCGCGTTTACAGCACTTTACAGATTTCTATATAGAAGATGAAAGTGGCAATAGCTTATTAGGCGGTAACAGTGGAAGTTGTAGCAAAAACGATATGTATTACCATTTTGAACTTAAAGGGACAGAAAAGAAAATCATAATAACTCCTGGCCTTTTTATCCCAGATACAGAGACTAAGTATTTTGAAGATGAAAAAATAGAAATAGATATTCCTTAAATCCACACTATAAAAAAGTAATACCAATAATTATTAATAATCATTGGTATTACTTTTTTAAAATAAACTATAGTGTTCATTTTATTTATACATATTTAAATCTTAAGGCTTTTTTGTGACGAATACATCTAAAAATAAACTGATTAATTTAATTAACTTTATATTAACTTAGTTATTTTATAGTTTTAATCTCCTTTATTAATCTATTCTGATTTTCTTCTACCTTTTAACTTGTTCTTATTATTGTATATATCTACATTCTTTTTACTTATTTCAACGTCTTCAAGTAATGGAGTAAGTAGATTTTCAAATAACTTAGACATAGTTATATTTGAGTCTATGACCACTGTCTTTAACTTGTCTACTATATCTTTATCTAAAGTAACTCCAACTTGCTCTTTAGACTTCTTCTTTTCCTTTTTAACTATATCATATATAGATAATGAAGATTTTGTTTCATTAGTTTCATTGACAATAGTTGATTTTCTAGTGGTAGGAACTTCTTCATTTAATAAATTCATATCTATCTTAGGCATCTAAAGCACATCCTTTTCTTTTAATTCTTTTATCATATTTTCAACTTCTTCTTTACTGAAATGAGTTTGTCCATTTTTCTTTAAATAATCACTTATGCTTAATTTACTTAATAAAGCTTTTTCAACGAAAGTATTTCTTCTTATAAATGACTCTAACATCATGTCTTTTAATTCTTCAAACTTTTGAAGGTATTGATCAAATAAATCAGACACTTGTGTTCTTTGCTTTTCATATCCAACTAATACAGTAGCTTTTATATCATTATCTTCTTTTTCTAAATAGTACTTATCTCTAGTCCATAATTCTTTAAATAATGCAGCTCCTCTTAAAGAAGATATATTTTTATCCATTATAGGAACTATTATAGAGTCTGCTAAGTAAAGTATATTTTTAGCTGTTAAATTATAACTAGGTGATAAGTCACAAATTATGTAATCATACTTTTCAAGTACATCAATATTTTGCATATACCATCTTGCAAGAACTTTTTCTCTAGCCGGTTGTAAGCTTATTTTTTCATCCAGCATAGCTAATCCTATATCAGAAGGTATTATGTCTATATTAGGATAATTTGAATTTGGACACTTAACAATAACATCTTCAGCACCTAATCCATCAACTATATCTATAGTTGTTTTGTCTTCATGGTTAACTTTATATACATATTGAGTTAAGTTTTCTTGTAAATCTAAGTCCCATAATAGTATCTTTGTGTTTTTATCTTTTGCTAATTCGTATGCAGTTATTATAGACATAGAAGTCTTGTAAATACCGCCTTTTATTACACATCT
>NZ_JAWDJM010000099.1:0-27775 GCF_032465715.1 Paraclostridium sp. MRS3W1
CTAAAAGTGCATCTAGTATTGCATCTGATATTTGATCACATATTTTATCTGGATGTCCTTCTGTAACTGATTCTGATGTAAATAAATGTCTTGCCATTTAATTATCCTCCTAGGTTTACTTATTTTATCTTATCGCTTACTATAAGTGCTAATTCTCTTAATATTTTACATGCCGTAACTGTAGAAACATTTGTATTATCATAATCTGGACTAAGCTCTACAATATCTAATCCAACTAAATTTATATTTGAATTTTTTAGTATTTTAAAAATCCCCTCAAACTCTTTATAAGTTACTCCTCCTGGTTCTGGAGTCCCAGTTCCCGGAAAAATAGATGGATCTAAAACATCTAAATCAATAGTTAAATATATATTTTTATTTTCTAGTTTATCTACTATTTCTTTAAAAGTATTTATAGTGTGAGTTTCCATATATGTATGCTTATACTTTAATGCAAATTCAAACTCTTCTTTAGTTCCAGATCTTATTCCAAATTGAAATATTTTATTATCTCCAACAATATCCCATATACGTTTTATAACTGTCGCATGTGAATTTTCATTATTATTATACTCTTCTCTCAAATCTGTATGCGCATCAAAGTGAAGCACATACAAATCATTGTATTTTTCATGTACTGCTTTAAATGCAGGTAATGTTACTAGATGTTCTCCACCTATCATAAAAGGTACTTTATTATCTTTTATAATACTTTTTGTACCTTCATATATTTCATTTAAAACTGTATCTGTATTTCCTATGCTAAGTTCTAAATCTCCAATATCACAAATCTTATAATCATCCATATCTAAGTCAAGTATTGGGCTATAAGTTTCTAATCCATAAAACTCAGGTCTCATTGAAGATGATGCAAATCTAGTTCCCGGTCTATTTGAAGTGGTTCCATCAAATCCTGCTCCAAATACAACTAACTTACTTTCTTCGTAAGAATCATCCATACTCATAAATGTAGGTGTATTATAAAATTTATTTTTCATTTAACATATCCACAACATATTGAGGTAACATAAATGCCCCAGTATGTATATTGCTATTGTAATATTTAGTCTTTAAGTTTAAACTTTCCCAAGCTTCTTTGTTTTGATCTTTTATTGGATCATATTTTTTAGATGCAAAACCAAATAACCAATGTCCTGATGGATAAGTAGGTATATGAGCTTGGTAAACCTTAGCTATAGGGAATAAATTAGTTATTTTTTCATTAGCTCTTTTCATTTCTTTAGCATTAAAGTCAAAGTATGGGCTTTCATTTTGATTTACAAGTATACCTTCATCACTTAATACTCTGTAACAATCATTGTAAAAGTCAACTGAGAATAACCCTTCTCCAGGTCCTATTGGATCTGTTGAATCCACGATTATTAAATCATATGATTTATCTTTTGAATTTTTAACAAAAGCAACTCCGTCTTCAAAATACAAGTTAACTCTAGGATCATCTAATTTACAAGCACATATATCTATATACTCTCTTGATACATCAACTACCATTTTATCTATTTCAACCATATCAATTTTTTCTATTTGAGGATATCTAGTTAACTCTCTTACAGTACCTCCATCTCCTCCACCTATGACTAATACATTTTTTATATTCATATTAGTTGCCATAGGAACGTGAACTATCATGTCATGGTATATAAATTCGTCTTTGTAACTTACCATCATAAGTCCATCTAAAGTTAAAAACTTTCCAAATTCCTTACTTTCAAATACATCAACCCTTTGAAAATCTGATTGATCGCTAAATAAGTGTTTATCTACTTTTATTGAGAAACGAACATTGTCTGTCCACTCTTCTGTATACCAAAGTTCCATAAATTAGACCTCCGAATTTTGAATTTAATTTTTTATTTTTATATGTTTTTATTTTTATTTATATATATTTTTAACCGTCAGTTTTTTGACCGCTTTTTATTTATATGTTATAATTGAATTTGAATTTAATTTTTTATTTTTTATTTATATTTATTTAGGTTATTATTATTTATATAGCTTCTTGCTCGTCTTGTGGCTTATGAGTAATATTGCCTAAATCTTTTTTTGCAAATTTTTGTATCTTTGATGTTAATCCTCTAGGTATTTCTGTTGATTCACTTCTTTCAGCTTTAAGTAATTCTTCTAACATTTCAAAGCTTTTCCAAGGGTCTATATCTCCACAAGTAAAGAAATCTGCAGCTGCATATCCATATTCTGGCCATGTGTGTATAGTTAAATGAGATTCTGCTATTATTACAGCTCCCGATACTCCCCATGGATTAAAGTGGTGAAATACTGAATCTACTATAGTTGCTTTTGCATTTAAAGCTGAGTCATTCATATATTTTTCAATAAGCTTTGGATCTCTAAGTATATCCTCATCACAATTATAGTACTCAACCAATATATGTCTTCCTAAAGTTTCGAACTTCATAGTCGTCACTCTCCTTATTAAGTTTTCAATTTATTTTTTTATAACTAATATATAATTTAAGTCTTTGTCTTTCATATCACTTAAATATGCATTATTGTCTTTTAACAACTTTATATAATCTATAATTTCTTTTGTAATTATTTCTCCAGGAGTTACTATCGGAATACCTGGTGGATAAGCCATTATAGATTCTCCAGAAATTCTTCCAATACATTCATCAAGTAAAACCATTTCTTTATCTTTATAAAAAGCATCTCTTGGTTTTAGTTTCAATATTGGGTTTATCTGCTTTATATCTATATCATTTATCTTATCAGGCTTCTTATATATTTTAGATATAACTTCTAATGCATTTATTAATTTGTCTACATCTTCTTTTTCTGTACCTATAGATATTAAAGCTAATATATTATATAAATCTCCTAATTCAGCTTGAACTGCAAACTCTTTATATAATAAATCATAAACTTCAAGTCCTGTTAAATTTAATCTTTTAACATTTATGCAAAGTTTTGTCTCATCTATAAACTTTACTCCTTCGTCATTTAAACATTCCGTAGATACAACTTTTATACCTTTTACTTTATTAAGCCTAGCTTTAGCATATCTTGAAAGATTTAAAGCTTTCGATAATTGTTCCTGCCCATTTGACACTAAATTTGATCTAGCCCCATCAATGCTACTCATTAACAAATATGATGCTGATGTTGATTGAAGCATGTTTATACATTGAAGAACCTTACTAGACTCTATACTTTTGTTATTTAAAAGTAATGCTGAAGCTTGCGTTAATGCCCCTCCTGTTTTATGTATGCTAACCGCTGCCATATCTGCTCCTAGCTTCATACTTGATGGTGGTAAGTCATCATGAAACGGGAAGTGAGCTCCATGTGCCTCATCTACTAAAACTAATACATTATGTTCATGACATATGTCTATAATTTCTCTTAAATCACTACATGCTCCATAATAAGTTGGATTAAGTAAAAATAAAGCTTTTATCCCCTTATTTGTTTCAAGTGCATACTTTACATCTTTAGCTCTTATATTAAGACTTATTCCTAGTTCTTTATCAAACTCCGGTTGAATAAATACAGGTTCTCCTCCACTTAATATTAGTGCATTGATAACTGATTTATGTATATTTCTAGGAAGAAGCAATTTATCATTATCCTCTATGATGCTTAATATCATTGCATGTATAGCTCCTGTAGTTCCATTAGTTATAAAAAAAGCATCATCTGAACCATAAGCATCCGCTAAAAGCTTTTGAGCATTTTTTATGACTCCCCTAGGATTAGATACATTATCCATTAATGGAGATGAGTTTATATCCATTTTCATCAATTCTTCTCCATAATAATTATTTAATATATCTACTCCTTGATGTCTTACATGACCAGGTACATCAAAACATGCTATATCTTTTTTTGAATATTCTTTTAGTGAGCTTAGTAGTGGTATTTGACTATGATTTAACTTATAACTTTTCTCATATTCTAACTCTAAGTTTTTACCTATAGCTTCCAAATCGTTCCTCCCCTCTTTATTTTAAAGATTGATTTAACTTTTTAAAGGTTATTATTTCTATTCATAAAATTTAGTTTTATTAAACTCACAATATTTATTATATAAAGTTTTAGCTATTTTGCAAGCACTTTTTTTATTTTTTTATTTCTAACATTAATTTTTCTATTTCTAGTTATTTCAATGTATATACATATTTTTTCATTTTTATGTTTATATTAATTTTTATTATGTTTAGTTAAGGTAAACTTTTGTTTATATTAATTTTTATTATGTTTAGTATAACTAACTTAATTTTATCGTTTTACCAATGCTTTGATTTAATATTACTAATCATTAATGTATATTACTGCTAAACTTTTTTAAAATAATAAATTTTCACTTTTTTTAACCAAATTGATTTTTATTTACAAATAATTAATTTATTCCATAAAAAAAAGCTAAAAAATATTTTCAAATTATTTTTTAGCTTTTTATATTTATTTTTTAATTTAATTATTTTTTAAAAATTATATTTATATTATCATCAGTTTCATCTTTAAAAATTTTAGCATTAACTCCATAAACTTCCTTTATAAGTTCTGTAGTTAAAACTTGTTTTGGAGTTCCATAAGCCCTAATGTCTCCATCTTTTAATACATATATTTTATCACAATACATAGCTGCAATATTTAAATCATGAATAGCTGCTATAACTTCTATACCTAACTCTTTAACGATACCCATTAATTGTAGCTGATATTTAATATCTAAATGGTTGGTTGGTTCATCAAGTATTAAACACTTTGTATCCTGAGCTAAAGCCCTTGCTAGTATAACCCTTTGTTGCTCTCCTCCAGATAAAGTATTAAAGTTTCTATTAATTAAATGCCTTATATTTACTTTATCTATGGCATTATATACAATTTCATAATCTTCTTTAGTATCTCTGTCCATAACTTTTTTATAAGGACTTCTTCCCATAAGTACCATATCTAATACCGAGAAATCAAAGTTATTATGATTATGTTGAGCTACAACTCCAATTTTTTTAGCACTGTCTTTAGTTGATATACTTTTAATATTAATATCATCTAGGTATATTACACCGTTGCTTGGGGTTAGGTTTCTATATATACACTTTAAAAGAGTGGATTTTCCGCTTCCATTAGGCCCTATAATTCCTACAAATTCTTTATTTTTTACATCAATATCTATGCCTTTTAATATTTTAGTTTCATTTATAGAAAGCTCTAATTTTTTAGTTTCTATTCTCATTAATTAGTACCTCCAAACCCATAACTTCTTCTTATCATTAGATAAACAAAGCAAGGAGCTCCTATCATAGATATAAGTATTCCAATCGGAAGTTCTGCATTTTTTATTATTATTCGAGATAATACATCTGACCATATTAAAAATATGGCTCCCAAAAGTGCAGATATTGGAATTATTTTTTTATGGTCAGTCCCAAATAAACCTCTAACAATGTGAGGTATTATAAGTCCTACAAATCCAATCATACCAGATGAATAAACCACCAACCCTACTAGGAGAGATGTTGCAATTAGATATACTTGTCTATACCTATGTAAGTCAGTCCCTAATGTTATGGCTACATCGTCCCCCAATAACATTAAGTTTAATATTCTATACTGACTTAAAAAGAATATAGTTCCTATTAAAATCAATGGAAGTATAAATACTATTTCCTCCCATTTAGCTCCAGCTAAACTTCCCATAAGCCAAAATGTTATATTTTTCATTCCTTCTGCATCATTCTTTATATAAACTATAAAACTTGAAAATGCACTACACACAGAACTCAAAGCCATTCCCGCTAATAATAGTTTTGTAGAGTTTGATCTTGATCCTGTGTTTGAAATCATTAAAACTAACATCGAAACTAGAAATGCACCAAAGAATGCAAATATTCCTATTGAGTTTTGTCCTAATAAAGTTGTAAATCCTAACATTATAGCTATTGTAGCCCCTAGTGATGCTCCAGATGATACACCAAGTATATAAGGATCTGCTAGAGGATTTTTTACTATAGCTTGCATTACAACTCCACATACAGACAGTCCTATTCCTACACATAAAGCTAAAATTATTCTAGGTAGCCTAATAAACCACACTACATCATGGATAGCTCCATTAGATAAAGTATTTTCATTTCCTATACTAAATAGTTTATACCCTATTATTTGATATACTTGCTTTATGCTGATGTCACTTGAACCTATTGTTACAGCAAATAAAATAGATAAAATTAAAGCAACAATAAGTCCCATAATAACTAATATATATAAGGGCTTTGTTTTCACAAAGCCCTTTTCTTCATTATTTTCATATTTTCTTAAGCTTTTCATTAATTGCATATGTCCATGTCCCTCTTTCTACTTACTTGGATAAAGTCCATTTGCAAAAGTTTCTATTCCATCTATAGTTCTTACTCCACTACAATACATTTGTCCTAATTCTATTGGATAAACTCTATTATTTTTAACTGCATTTAAACTTTGTAATGCTTTGTCTTTCATAACTAAATTTTTAGTTTCTTCAGATTTTTTACTATCATCATCTCTATTCATATACACTACAAATATACTGTCTGGATTTAATTTTACTAAATCTTCTTTACTTAATGGATTTCCATCTTGATTTAATAGTTTTGCACCTAGCTTAGTTACCATATCTCCTCCTAGAGTGCTTTTTCCATATCCACTAATTTTATCATCGTAAAATTCAACTATTAAAGTAGTCTGTTGCTTTTTGCCTTTTTCAGACTCTACAACTTCATTTACTTTCTTATTTATATTATCAACTATATTTTTAGCTTTATCTTCAACGTTAAATATTTTCCCTATATTTAATATATCTTCACATTCATTTTTAATAGTTTTATGTTCTACTGCTCCACTATTTAATGCCATGTATGTATTTGTGCCTTTATTTTGCCAAAAATCTACTGTTCCTAAAGTTTTATCTTTAAACAAAGAATCCCATCCTACTATAAGATCTGGTTGTAACATCATAGTATTTTCTTTAGACGGTGTAAACTCATCTAAATACTTAACCTTTTTAAAAGCTTCTTGATATTCATCTTTAACCTTATGGTCTAATCCAGCCGCAGCAACTATATTATCTTCTAACCCTAGTGCTAACATAGTTTCTATAGAATTTTGATAAACTGCAAGTACCTTTTTAGGTTTTTCTTTTATAGTAACCTTTATTTCTTCTTTGTTACTATTGTGCGTAGTAATAGTTACTGGATAATAATTATCCTTTGTTTCATTTGTTTTTTCTACCTTCTTTGTAGTCGTGTCTTCAGTTTTAGTTTCTGTTTTACTGCACCCTACGAAGCTTAGCCCTATAACTAAGCTAAGCAAACTTAATTTGATTTTTTTTGATATTTTCATCTTGTCTCTCCCTCCGAAAGTTTGTTTTATCTAGGCAGGTCTCCTGACTTATACATCACCCTAATCTTTACCTTCCCAAAGAAATTCTTCAGTGGCTTAAAAAAGACTCGTCCGTAATTACAGTAGCGGGGGCTGTTGATGATTTTCACATCATTCCCTATTAATTAATAAAAACCTAGTATTTATATTTATCATTATAATGTTACCATAATCCGATTCATTTTTCTATAAATTGCAAAATTTAGACATCTTATTTTTTAAGCATAAAAAAACTCACTTTCACAGTTTATACTATAAAAGCGAGTTTTTATATTAAGCTAATTCTAAAGCTATATTCATCATTCTTGTAAATGCAGTTTGTCTTTCCATAGCAGTAGTTGCTTCTCCTTTGAAAGGACAATCAGAAATTGTTAATATACAAAGAGCATTAACTCCAGCTCTTGCAGCATTCATATAAAGTGCAGCTGATTCCATTTCTACAGCTAACACTCCCATTTTAGTCCATTTTGCTAAAGAATCTAATCCTTCATCTCCATAGAATACATCACTGCATAGTATGTTTCCAACTTTAGGCTCAACTCCTTGGCTTTTTGCAACATCTACAGCTTTGCTAAGTAACTCATAGCTTGCTACTGGTGCAAATGTTCCTGGTAAGTTGTATTGAGATGCATAATTAGAATCTGTACAAGAACCCATACCTATTACTATATCATGCATTTTTAAGTCTTCATGTAAAGCTCCTGCAGAACCTATTCTTATAAGATTTTTAACTCCATAAAAATGGATTAATTCATATGTATATATTCCTATCGATGGACATCCCATACCTGTACCTTGTACTGATATTTTTTTACCATTATAGTATCCAGTATAACCATTCATACCTCTTACAGTGTTGTATTGAACAACGTCTTCTAAGAAAGTTTCTGCTATAAATTTAGCTCTTAAAGGATCCCCTGGTAATAATACTGTTTCTGCTATATCTCCTAATTTACCGCTATTGTGTGGTGTTGGTGCTCCCATTGCCATAATTTCATTCTCCTTTAACTATCATTAATATTATTTAAACTTAATTATAATCTTATTTAATATCAATAATTATATATACAATTTAAAATTGAAATACTATTTCTTATAACATATATGTACTTGTATATATTGATATCTTATTTAGTCTACACTCTTTATCTTTTAGCATACACTATATTATATGTATATATTACAATTTTTTATTCACTAGTACAATACTTTCTGCCAATTTTTATAATTTTTAAAATTTAATTACATTTATAGTTTAATTAAATATAAAAAGCTTTATCAATCATAATATTATATTATATCGATAAAGCTTTTTATTTAAAGTCTTATATTATGCAAATTTCTTATTACTCGATTTTATAACCTGTTGAGCTATATTAGCAGAATGATCTGATACTCTTTCTAGATTACTAATTAAATCTAAGAATATAACTCCAGAGTCCACACTACAAGAACTTGCGTTTAACCTTCTCATATGATTTGCTCTACAGCTTTTTTCCATCATATCAACTTGCTCTTCCATCTTTATTACTCTACACGCCAAATCCACATCTGACTTCTCTAAACTTTCAAGAGCTAAACTGTACGTGTCTACAACCTTTTGGTATAATTCTTTAAGTTCAACAGATCCATCTTTAGATAAACTTAAATCATTATCTATAACTGTAGTTGCAAGCTCTGCTATATTTTCTGCATGATCTCCAACTCTTTCTATATCATTTACAGTATTAAATAATAAATCTACACTTTCTCTAGAATTATCATTTAATGAAGTTTTAGATAATTTCAATAAATAATTTAGTATGCTTTTTTGTAAAATATTTATTAGCTTTTCATTTTTAAAAGACTTATCTACTTTTTCTTTTGATTTATTTAAAAATCCTGTCATTGCATTGTCTAAACTTTCTTTAGCTTTTTCACCCATTCTTAAAGTTTCTTTTATAGTATTTGATAAAGCTATAGATGGAGTTTCCATCATTCTATCATCTATGTAATGAACAGTCTTTTTGCTTTTTATTTCTTCTTCTCTTTCTGGCATAAGCTTCATAGTAAGCTTTACTATGTATTTAGAGAAAGGAAGTAATAATATAACATTTGTTATATTAAATAATGTATGAGCATTTGCAATCTGTCTACTTACATCATCTGGATTTAAGTTTTGAACTATCATAGTTATAGGTTTTGTTAAAATTAACATAAATACGATGGTTCCTATTATATTAAACACTAAGTGCATTAAAGCTGCTCTTCTAGCATTTATACTAGCTCCTATACTAGATATTAAAGATGTAACACATGTACCTATATTTTCTCCATATAGTATAGGCAGTGCTGCAGTTAACGGTATTAAGCCTTGAGATGCAAGTGCTAATAACATCCCCATAGAAGCACTCGAACTTTGGACTATTGCCGTTATTCCAAATCCTAATAAGATTCCAAGAATAGGTCTATTTCCAAAAGCAACTAGTGCATCAGTAAATCCTTTGAATTCTGATAATGGTTTTACTGCATTTTTCATAAAATCCATTCCAGTAAATAATATCCCAAAGCCTATTAAAATTTCAGCTATTGTTTTTGTTTTTTGATTCTTTGAAAATAAATACATTACTATACCTATACCTAATGCTAAAGGTGCCATTCCTACTAAATCAAGAGATACAAGTTGAGCTGTTATAGTCGTTCCTATATTAGCCCCCATTATAACACCTATAGCTTGAGGTAATGTCATGATTCCTGCGTTAACAAATCCAACTACCATAACTGTAGTTGCACTACTACTTTGTATAATTGCTGTTACTAGAGCCCCTACTAAAACTCCCATTAATACATTACTAGTTAAAAGTCCAATTATTCTTTTTAATTTTTCTCCTGCTGATTTCTGAAGACCATCTGCCATAAGATTCATTCCATATAAGAATAGTCCCAGTCCTCCCATCAAATTTACTGCTATTTCCACTAATAATTTCCTCCTTAAAAATCAAACGTGTTTTCTGTATTTTTTCATTAATTTGATTTTAACAAATATTTTGTCAATTTAAGTTAAGGCTATGTTAAGAAACTCTCTTTTTTGTTAAGTTGCTGTTAATTATTAAATTGAGATTAAACTTTAGTTAAAAAACAAACTTTTTCGTTAATTTTTTGTTAATTATATTTATATATAAAAATAAGAATATGATACTATACCCTTATTTTTATATACATTAATTCAATTAATATTGTTTACGTTAAAACCCTAAAGTTGCAACGATTATAGCTTTTATTGTATGCATTCTATTTTCACTTTGATCAAATACAACAGAGTAATTAGATTCAAAAACTTCATCTGTGACTTCCATTTCTTTTATTCCAAAATCTTCATAAATATCTATTCCGAATTTAGAATCTAAATTATGAAAAGCAGGTAGACAGTGCATAAATATAACATTCTGACTGCAATTATTCATAAGTTCCATACTAACTTTGTAATTTATTAGCTTTTCTATCTCATCTTTTGAAATATCATTTGATTCTAGTATAGATTTCCATGGGCAAGTGTAAATTACATCTGAATCTTTAGTTCCTTCGTAAATATTTTCAGTTAAATTTATGTTAGATTTATTTTTTTTACTTATATTTTTACATTCATTAACCAATGATTTATCAGGATGTAGACCACTTGGCGCACATATAGTAAAATTAATTCCCATTTTTGCACATGCTATCATTAAAGAGTTTACTACATTATTTTTTGCATCTCCAACAAATGTAATATTTGCACCTTTTAAATGTCCTAACTTTTCTTCTATAGTTAATAAGTCTGCTAAAGCTTGGGTAGGATGATACTCATTTGTCATTGCATTCCATACAGGAATTTTAGCAAACTCATTCAATTGATTTAAATTATTCTGAGTTCCTCCACAATAAGCTATCCCATCATATATTTGTCCAAATGTTCTAGCAAAATCTTTCGTAGATTCTTTTTTATAAATTTGTAGTTCATTGTCACCTATATATGTTACTCCTATTCCCAAGTCCATAGCAGCAACGTCAAATGCACATCTTGTCTTAATTGAATTTTTTTCAAATATAAGTGCAATATTTTTAGTATCTAATTTTTTGTGAGATCTATCTAATTTTTTAGCTATTTTATAAAGCTTCGCTAGGTCTAATAGGTATCTTATTTCTTCTTCTGTATAATCTAATAAAGTCAAAAATGATCTTCCCTTTAGATCTATAGTCAATTTAATCCCCCCTAATAATTGTCGTCTATTTATTTTACTCTTTTATTCGTTTATATGTGCTATGCCAAAGATAAAAATAAAGAAAGAATACACCGATAACATAAGTGTATTCTTTCTTTATTTTTATCTTTATTCAAATTTTTGATTTATTGTATTTGGCTGATCAGGTCCTGCTCCTGCTCTATAGTAAGTAGTTTTATTTCCATACTTATCTATTTCGGTTACTTTTTCTCTATCTGTATTAGTGTTTTCACTTTCCATATATAGCATTTCTTTGAATATGCCTCTTACACTATTTAAAAATGAATTTTCTTTCAAAATAAGCACCTCCAGTAAAATATATTGACTTAAATATACATCACTTTTAGTTTTCTCTTATTTTCATTAACAAATACAGTAAAATTTTTACATTTTTAAATTTTATTTCATTACTTTTTTTATTAATTTTAATTTATCTTTATATGGTGGAAATACTAAATTTATATCTATTTTACTACTTCTTTTTACAATTGCTTTTTCATATGTAAAAGTTTTAAAACTATTGTATCCATGATATCTTCCAATTCCAGATGTTTTAACTCCCCCAAATGGAAGATTTGTAGATGCAACATGTGTTATTGTATCATTTATGCATCCACCTCCAAAAGTAAAGTTTTTAATTATATAATCACTAAAATATTTATCTTCTGAAAAAACATATAAAGCCAGTGGTGTTTGATGTAAGTTTAAGTAAAACCTTATATCGTCAAGTTCACTATATTTTATAATAGGCATTATAGGGCCAAAGATTTCATCTTGCATAACTGCGTCATTGTAGTTAACATCTTTTAAAATAGTAGGTGAAATATATCTTGTTTTCATATCAATCTCTCCACCAAATACTATTTTTTCATGATCTTTATCTAGTATATCTTTTAACCTACTCATGTGACGGTCATTAACAATTCTTCCAAAGTCTTTACTATCTTTTATTTTTTCTCCATAAAAATTTGTTATAGTAATCTTTAACTTTTGTATAAATTCTTCATATATATCTTCGTGGACTAATAAATAATCCGGTGCTACACAAGTTTGCCCAGCATTTGCAAATTTTCCCCATACTATACGTTTTGCTGCCACGTCTAGTTTTGCAGTTTTATCTACTATAGTTGGTGACTTCCCACCTAATTCTAAAGTTGTAGGTATTAAATTTTTACTAGCTTTTTCCATAACTATTTTACCTACATTTACGCTTCCTGTAAAAAAAATATAATCAAAATTTAAATCTAATAAATTGCTATTTACAGTATAATCCCCAACTACTATATCAATATAATTTGAATTAAAACACTCTTTAATAATTTTAACTAATATATATTCAACATTAGTAGTATATTCTGAAGGTTTAATAACAGCTGTGTTTCCACCAGCTATAGCTCCTATAAGTGGTTCTATAGTTAATTGGAAAGGATAATTATAAGGCCCTATTATAAGAACACTTCCATATGCAGAATTATATACATATGACTTTCCTGGAATTTGAGCTATATCATTTCTTACTCTTTTTACTTTATTCCATTTTTTTATATTTTTTACTGCATGATTTATAGATCTATATATAAACCCGACCTCTGTAGTATAACTTTCAAACTCAGATTTTCCTAAATCTTTATAAAGTGCATCTATAATTTCATTTTCATATTTTTTTATCGTTTGTTTTAAATCTTTTAAAGCTTTAATTCTATCTTCAACACTAATTATTCCAACTTCATTTAAATGCCTTCTTTGATTTTCCAATATATCTATATAAGGTTTCAAAATAACTCATCTCCAATTGTATATTTATAACTTTATTATATATTATTTCTCTACCCATTTGAACTCCATCCCAACATAAAAAAGAGATACTTCAAAATAATTTGTTTAGGATAAATATTTGACTTTTAACGACCTTTAAAGCATCTTCACGCTTTGGGAGTAAAATTTAAATATTTATCTTCTAACAATATTATTTTAAGTATCTCTTGCTAACTCACCCTACTCTATAGGTTTAAGTTTTGATGTAAAATGTCTTAAAACTTTAGGTTGCCAAGTTATTTCATAACCTTTTATTTGATCAGCTCTTTCTTTTATAGATATCAATGCATCTACAATAACATCTAGATGAGCTTGAGTATAAACCCTTCTTGGAATCGCAAGTCTTGTAAGCTCTAATTCTGATTGACGTTGCTCACCTGTTACAGGATCATTATCTAACATATACGAACCTATATCACAAGTTCTAATTCCAGCTTCTTTATATAATTCTATTGCAAGTGCTTGTGCAGGGAATTGGTAGTATGGTATATGTGGAAGTAACTTCTTCGCATCTATAAATACTGCATGACCTCCAACTGGCGATTGATAAGCTATTCCCGCCTCATCAAGTCTATTTGCAATATACTCCATTTGTCCTATACGATATTTTAAGTAATCAAAATCAATTCCTTCATAAAGTCCAACAGATAAAGCCTCTAAATCACGTCCAGCTAAACCTCCATAAGAAACAAATCCTTCAAATGATATTGTACGAGCTTTTACATTGTTGTATAACTCTTCGTCATCTCTAACTCCTATAAGTCCTCCCATGTTAACTATAGCATCTTTTTTAGAACTCATAGTCATCATATCTCCATAGCTAAACATTTCTTTTACAATTTCTTTTATAGTTTTATCTGCATACCCTTCTTCTCTAGTTTTTATGAAGTATGCATTTTCTGCATATCTTGCAGCGTCTATCAATACAGGAATTTTATATTTTTGAGCGACTTTATAAGTTTCTCTCATATTTTCCATTGATACAGGTTGCCCACCTGCAGTATTGTTAGTTACTGTCATTATTATAACTCCAACGTTTTCTACACCAAACTCATTTATTAATTTTTCCATTCTAACTATGTCCATATTTCCTTTAAATGGAGCATAAGTCACTGTATCTAAGGCTTCAGGAACTACACAGTCAACAGCTTTAGCCCCAGTTAACTCAACATGTGCTCGAGTTGTGTCAAAGTGCATATTTGATATAGCGTATTTACCTTGTTCTACAAATAAAGGAACTAACACTTTTTCTGCAGCTCTACCTTGATGAACTGGTTGTATATATTTATATCCAAATATATCTTTTGCAGCTTCCACCAATTTGAAGTAGCTACTTGCTCCAGAATATGATTCATCTCCTAGCATTACTGCTGCCCATTGCTTTGAACTCATTGCCCCTGTTCCACTGTCTGTTAATAAGTCTATGTATACGTCATCTGCTTTTAATGAAAATAGGTTAAAATTTGCTTCTTGGATTTTTTCTTCTCTTTCTTCCTTTGTAGTCATTTTGATAGGTTCAACCATTTTGATTTTAAATGGCTCTGCAACATATTTTTTACTCA
This sequence comes from Paraclostridium sp. MRS3W1, assembly GCF_032465715.1. Classification (NCBI taxonomy): domain Bacteria; kingdom Bacillati; phylum Bacillota; class Clostridia; order Peptostreptococcales; family Peptostreptococcaceae; genus Paraclostridium; species Paraclostridium sp. MRS3W1. Next base: position 15,020 of record NZ_JAWDJM010000099.1, read on the forward strand.
TAATAAAGACCCCCATTTTAGTAGTTTAACTTTATTTATGATGTATTTAAAATGCCTTTGATATGATTTTGATTTTTGTTCCTAATTTTAATATATCAAATTAGAAATCTAGTATCAATATATATTTTTTATTTTAAAACTAAATTTCTACCTTGAATTTTTCTAAATTAACAACCCTATCACAAATCCTTTGAATTAAGGATTTCTCATGACTTATCACTATAAGCCCTATATTATTTTGTTTGATATAATCTAAAACTACATTCCAAATTTGTGCTTGAGTTATAGCATCTAACATAGTTGTCATTTCATCAGCAATTAAAAACTTAGTATCTTTAGATAAAGCTCTTATAACACAAAATCTCTGTAGTTCCCCTCCTGAAAGCTCATTTGGGTATCTGTTTAACCACTCATCTTTTATTCCTATATAATCTAAAAGTTCTTTAGGTGGATTAAATGATTCTGTTAAAATTTGATTCATTTTCCACTTTGGATTAACGGCTTTTTCTGGATGTTGAAAAATTAATTGCACTGGATTATACTTATTTTTTTTATTTATACCTTCAATTTTTACAGTTCCTGTATATGAGTTTTCATATCCAGCTAAAATTTTAGCCAAAGTAGTTTTCCCAAATCCACTTGGTGCAACTAATCCAACTATTTCACCACTGTTAATTTCAAAGTCTACATTTTTCAAAACATATGTATTGCTATTTTTATACTTAAAACTTATATCCTTGGCTTTAAGTTGCATTTAAACACCTCACCATTCCACCTCTAAGATACTTAGTATTAGGTCTTTTGTATTTACAATCATTGGATCTAATTTCACATCGTTCATAAAATAAACATCCTTTAGGAATCTCAGTTGGAAGTGGTTGTGATCCAGGTATTGGTTTAAATTCATTTTGAGGTAAAGCATTGTAAAGAGCTTTTGTATAAGGATGTCTAAGTTTTTCATTCCCACTTTTAAAATCTATTACATTAGCAACTTCCAAGGTAGTTCCTGCATAAAATACAGCAATTTTATCAGCTACCTTTAATGCTGCATCAATATCATGCGTTATCATTAAAACAGCGCATCCATTATCTGCAATATCTCTAAAATGTCCTAATGCTTCATTTAATGATTTTTCATCCAATCCAGGAGTAGGTTCATCTGCTATTATTACTTTCGTATCACTTACCAATGCTGTTGATAGCAAAACTTTTCTTGCCATCCCCCCTGATAATTGAAAAGGAAACATTTTATCAACATTTTCATTTAATCCATACTTAGAAAAAATATTTCTTTGTATTTTACTTGCTTCTTTTTTATTTTCTAATGATAATTTAACTTGATCAGAAACTTTCATAAGAGGATCTAGGTAATTTATTGATTGTGGTATTAACACAATTTCTTTTCCTCTTAATTTTTCTTTTCTTTTTTTATCTAAAATTTCATTTTTGTAAATTATGCTACCTTCAACATTAGAATTTCTAGGAAGTATTCCAAGTATTGCGTGAGCTAACAAACTTTTCCCCGATCCACTTGATCCAACAACAGCTAGTATTTCACCTTCATATAAATCTATATCTAAATTTGTTATAACTTTTAAATTTCTTTTTCTTAATCCTTTTGTATATTGAGAAAAGCTAACTTCTAAATTTTTAACACTTAGTACTGGCTCTTTCATACAACCTCCTATTTATGTGCTAACTTAGGATTTATAAGTTTACTTATTTGTTTACCTATATTATCAACCATTAACGAAACTAAGACCAAACTTATCCCTGGGAAAAAAGCTAACCACCATCTACCACTGCTTAAATATTTCATAGCTTCTGATAAAATTATTCCAATAGCAGGTTCATGAGGTTGAAGTCCAAATCCTAAAAAAGTTATAGAAGCCTCATGTAATATAGCATGTGGAAATATTAATACTACTCCTACTAAAAGTTGAGGGATTATATGTGGCAATATGTGTTTTGTAGCAATATATAAGTTGGATTTACCAAAGTTTTTGGACAGATTCACATATTCAGAGTTTTTTATTTGCATTACTTCTGCCCTTATTATCCTTGTTAATGATGGCCAGTGTGTAATAGCTACACCTATTATAATTCCTTTTAGTCCTCCACCTAGAGATATAGATATAAGTATTATAACTAAAGCATGTGGCACAGAAAGAAATAAATCTATAATCCATGTAATTATAGAATCAACTGTATTTCCCATAGTAGCACTCATTAGCCCTAAAGTTAATGCTATTAATCCACTTATCATAGATGCCATAACACCTATCTTCATACTTAAGCTAAGACCCTTTATAGTTCTATAAAACATATCTCTTCCCATCCAGTCTGTACCAAACAAATAATTTAAATTTGGGGATATATTTTTTTGAGTTAAATCTATAGATATTTGCTTTTCACTTATAAAGCTACCAAATACAATTATTCCTATTAAAAAACAACTAAAAATTAATATAGATAAAATAGTTTTTTCTCTTATTCCTATATTAATCTTACTTTTAGAATGAGTTTTTTCTTTTATATATTGAAGTTGTTCCATTAGTTAGTATTTCCCTCCTTCATTCTAGGATCGATAACTTTATATAAAATATCTGCAATTAAATTTCCAGTAAATACAAATATTAAACTTATTATAACCACACCCATTAAAAGAGGTAAGTCTCCTTTAATCCCTGCATCAACTGTAGCTTGTCCAAGTCCTGGATATGAAAAAACTTGTTCTGCAAATATAGTGCCTGCAAATAATTCACTAAATGATAAAAACTGAAGGGTTATAGCTGGCAGTGCAACGTTTCTTATAATATGATTAAATATTATACTTTTACTACTTTCTCCTCTTGTTTTTGCAAAAAGTACATAATCACTATTTGAAATTTCAATAACTTTTTCTCTCGTATGTAAACATATATTTGCTACACCTATAACACTTAAAGTCAATGCTGGAAGTATTAAGTGTTTTAATAGACTTTTTAATGTAACTTCACTTGCCAACACTCCAATAGGTACACCTAGTGCAACCGGAAATAATTTTAACTTAACAGAAAATATCATGATAAGTAAAATACCTAACCAGAAGGTAGGAGTTGAAATTAAAATATGACAATACCCCCTTATAATTTTATCAACTATGCTACCTTCTTTTATTCCAGATATAACCCCCATAACAAATCCTAATATGCCAGAAATTGTCCATGCCACAACCATAAGAGCTAAAGATGCCATAAATTTTTCGGTTATAACATCTATTACAGGTCGTCTATATATCATCGATGTTCCAAAATCACCTTTCAGTATTGAGCTAAACCATGAAATAAATCTTTCAACAGGAGGTTTATTAAGCCCCCAATGATTAGCTATTTCTTCTCTTTGTTCTTGTGTAACACTTAAATCTGCACCTACATAAGCCTTGATAGGATCTATCGGTGACTTTTCCATTAAAATAAAACTTACTATACACACAGCAATTAAAAGAGTTGCAAGTCTTATAATTTTTTTTATTAAAAATATTCCTATATTATTAGGGTTATTCATATGAGTATCTCCTTGAAAAATTTACTTTTTCCATTTCCATTCTGTTATATTATCAAGAATTCTACCTCCATGTGGTTGAACAACTGGAGTTCCTATATCTAGATTTTCATCAGCTATGTATAAATGACCTGCATTTACAAGCCATGCATATGTTAAATCTCCTTTAGTTGAAAACCCGGTTTCTCCATCCCATTGAGCTTTTTTCCAATATTCAATAGCTTCATTTTCATTTTCACTTTGTAAAGCTTTACTTATATAGTCATCAACTTTTTCATTTTTATAATATCCAGCATTATTCCAAGGAACTCCAACTCCTATAACTTTGCTACTATATAAATAGTTAAGCTCTGATGGATCTCCTGATCCCCATCCAAATAATACAGGTTGAGAGTTTATCTCAGGTTCTATAGTATCCCATGTTTTAGCTTCTAAATCGATTTTTATGCCTAATTGTTTTGCAGTTTCAACTACCGATAAGCCTAATTCTTGTCTATATTTTCCATCTGTGTAAAGCAATTTAAACTCAGCTTTAGTGCCGTCTTTTTCTAAAATACCATCAGAGTTTGAGTCCTTCCATTCGCCTTCTTTAAGTATGTTCTTAGCTTTTTCTATATCTCCATCACCTTTTAATATTGTTTCCTTATTAAGCCAAGGCATTTTTTCAAGACCAGTTGTTGATACAGCTCCAAATCCATCTAAAACTCCATCTACTAGCTCTTGTCTATTTATAGCATAATTCAAAGCTTCTCTTATTGATTTGTCACTTGTTACATCATTACCAACAGGATGTCCATCTTTATTTTTTTCTCCACTTTTTTGCATAGGGAATTCTATCCCATAAGTTTCTATACTATCTAACTCAATTACCTTTTTTCCATCTACTTTATCTTTCGCAAAAGATCCTGGTATAGAGGCTATATCTACTTCTCCTGATTTTACAGCTGCATAAGCTGCATCATCATCTAAAAAGACCATAGTTAATTTTTTTATACTAGGCTTTTCCCCATAATAATTTTCATTAGCTTCTGCTATAACTTGTTGCCCTTTATCCCATTGAACAAATTTATATGGACCTGATCCAATTGGATTTTGTGCAAATTTTTCATCATGTGCATGTTTAGGAACTATACCTATAGATGCCATTTTCTCTATAAATGTAGATTGAGGTTCTTTTAATTTAAACTCTATATTATAATCATCAATTACTTTTACACTGTCTAAGATAGTTAAATCTATATTAGATCCACTTTCTTTTGCCTTTTCATATGTATATACAACGTCTTCAGCTGTTAAATTTTCTCCATCGCTAAATTTAACCCCATCTCTTATAGATACATTCCATGTTAACCTATCATCGGAAACCTTATATCCTGTTGCTAAATCATTTTCCATTCCTAAATTTTTATCTCTTTTAAATAGTGTTGAAAAAAATACTCTAGTCATTGATCCATGACCACCAGTTGTAGCATCAAACCCCTCATCTGGTTCATATGCTACTGCAGCAACAAGTTCACTATTCTCTATTCTGGAACTTGTATTACTTTTATCGCTCGATTTTTCTCCTTCTTTTGAACTTGTACATCCTGTAATCGTTCCAACAGTAAGCATCATAGTTAATGCTATAGATATCGACCTTTTTAGTTTCATAAATTATCCCCCTTATTTAAGCGTAAAAAAAACCACAAAAGTTACATGTCTTACGACATGATTAACCTTCATGGTTTTAATTTCATTTATATACTATTTTTTTCTACACGTTAATTATATCCATATATTTCTTAATATTCAATAATTTCTCAAAATTTATTTCTATTTAAATACAAGAAAAGAGTTTGCAATATGCAAACTCTTTTCTTATATATATCTATCACTATATAATTTTATACTATGTACATTTATATCTTTTGCTAGCCTAAAGCTATCTATTACCCAATTAAGATCTTTTATTCTTATACATCTAGTTATTATAAGCATAGCTATATATATAGCCATAGAAATAAATATTTTATTTATAATATTGTATCCTATAAATGAAGCTACTATAACAGCTACACCTATGCATAAAATTGGTTTTATAACCCAATTAAACATTTTAAATTGTAACTTAGTAGTTTTTAAAACATTTATCATATTTAATCCAAAGTTAATAATATTACTTACAAATATAACTAATATAAACCCTTCTATGCCCTTTGTAGGTATTATAAAGTATATTATAAGAATTCTAATAACCATATCAAACAAATTTATTTTTAACAATGCAACTTGCTTGTTTAAAGAATTTAAAATCCCATCCATTATTCTTTCTAAATACATTATAGGTATTACTGGAGCTAAAATTCTAATTATAGGCCCTATATCTTTATTGCTATAAACTGCCATTCCTATGTCGCTTGCAAATGCAATAAAAACACCTGATGCAAATATTGATATTATAAATGTTATTCTAAATACATTAGAAATTATAAAGTTGACCATTTTATTCCTATTTAACGAGTGTGCTTCTGATATTTCTGGTATTATCAAAGTTGCAAAGGAACTTAAAAATACTGCTGGAAAATTTATTATAGGAAGTGCCATACCTTTTATCATTCCAAATATTGACAAAGATGCTGAAATTGAAGTTCCAGACATTCTAAGCGCATTAGGTATTAATATATCTTCTATAGTTCTAAGTCCACTTTGAATATATGAACTTGATGCTATTGGGAATGCTATTTTGCTTATGTCACTAATTCTACATTCATTGTAATTACTACAACATACAGTTCTGCTTAATGGTCTTGTTTTAAGTGCACACAATATGTAGGCATATATACAAGATACTATATTACCTACAGCCATACCTACACATATAAGTGCACATATATTTTCTATATTAGTATCTACAAATATAGTAATAGCTGCTATTGAAATTGCCATCATTAATAAATGTTCTAAAATTTCTGCTGAAACAGATTTAACAACTTCTCTTGCTCCATAAAAGTAACCACTTAAACAAGAAGAAATTCCTATAAACGGTAAGCTGTAAGCTAATATTTTTAAGGATAGTACAGACCTTGCATCTTTTAAAAATACATTTCCTATATATTCCGCTCCATAAAAAAGCACAATAGATGTTACTATACTGAAAAACAAACTGTATATGCATCCTTTATTTACTATAGTTCTTATACCCTTGTTATTTCCTTTTCCTACTTGTTCTGCAACAAGCCTTGTAATTGCTATTCTGATTCCAGCACTCGAAAATGTTACAGCCATAATATATACAGACATTATAAGCTGATACAATCCCATTCCTTCCGGTCCTATTTTCTTGGATAAATATACCCTGAAAAACATAGATATAAATCCAAATATAATAGTTGAGAATGTCATTATTATTGCATTTATTATAAGCTTTTTTCTTCTCATGCAATCACCTATCATATATCAAATTTGTACCTTGTACATTTTTAATATATATGTGATTACACTCAATAAAATTCTATAATAATTTTATATTAGATGTTAAATCTGTTACATAATCTAGAGCACATGCAGAATTTTCTTCATCTGCCATTATCGTTAAATAATCCCCTCCGAGTAATGTGGTATCACCTCTTGGAATTATTTCTTTACCGCCTCTTGTTATAGATACTATTAAACAATTTTCTGGCCATTTTACATCTTTTATTTTTTTATGTTCTATTTCACAACCTAAATGAATTGCAACTTCCATTAAACTCTTTCTAGATGAGTTAGATTCAAATTTATCATTTCCGCTCTGTAAGCATCTTTCAAGCAAGCTTTCATATATAGGTTCTGATTTAAATAAATCCGATGTAACATATGCTACTATACATACTATTGCAAGAGATAATAAATGGTTAAAACTTCCTGTCATTTCACATATTAGTATAATTCCCGTTATAGGAGCTTTTACTATAGCTGCAAAGTTTCCTGCCATAGCAAGTATTATAAAGTTCAGTATATATATGCTAGGAATATCAAACACATTAACTGCTACTATCCCAAATATGTTACCTATTAACGCTCCTAATACTAATAGTGGGAAAAATATCCCTCCTGGAACTCCTGATCCAAATCCTACAAATGTAAGTAAATATTTAACTAATAAAAATAATAATAGCATTTTTAATGTCATAGAGCTTTTATCTAAAGACATTATAAGTTCATGTCCTCCACCTAATAAAATTGGTGCAGTTAATCCCACAACACCTGTTATTAAAAACGGGATTATTACTTTTATTTCAGTACTTAATTTTGATTTTTTAAATATTGATTGAGTTTTTAAAATTCCGCTATTAAATATAACACCACTTATACCTACTATGATACCTAATATTATTAATAACCAATAATACTTTAAATCTAATACTCTAACACCTACAAAATTAAGAGATTTACCAATTCCTAAAAATGTTTTTGTAATAAAATCAGACATTAATGCAGATGCCATAACAGAAAGTAGTACTAATGGTGAAAAGTTTTTATGAACTTCCTCTAAGGCAAACATTACACCTGATATAGGAGCATTAAAAGCCGCTGCTAATCCTGCACTTGCTCCACTCGTTATTAAATATTTTTCTTCAACACTAACTCTTTTAAATATTTTTGCAAATCCCTCACCTATACTGGCTCCCATTTGAACAGAAGGTCCTTCTCTTCCTAGCGATAATCCAGCTCCTAAGGCTATAAGTCCACCTACAAATTTATTTATTAAAACGCTTAACCAACTGCCTTTTAATTTTTTCATTAGTATTCCTTCTACTTGAGGTATACCACTACCACTAATTAATGGTACCTTTTTTACCATAAGGCCTACTACATATCCACTTATGATTAATAATCCAAATAACAATATAGTATTTACTAAATTCCCTCTACTATTAGAGTAAAACCACATAAATACATTAGTTACTTTTTCTAATAATATCCTGTGAAGTACTATTGTAACTCCAACAATCGCACCTATTATAGTACTTTCTAATATAAGTTTAAACTTTAAATTTTCAGTATGCTTTAATAGATTGCATGTTTTTTCTTTCTCCATTTAGCATCCTCCTTTTTTACCATCATTTTTATTATACTACTAATTGCTATATTTTTAAATTGTATACAGTATATTATTTTCAAATAAATTAAGTTTTTATATTTGTTCGATTCCATATTCATTTTTTTTGATATATAATAAGGTTTAAATAACCAATTATTAGAAAGGGTATTTTAATGACAAAGGAAACACATTCATCTGGAGGATACTTAATTGCAGCTCTTACGTTTTCTGCTTTTAGTAATGTATATTTAGAAAACTTTAATACTTTATATAAATTGATGCTTTTTTTTATTTATTTTCAGTTTGCTAATTTGGGATCTTTATTACCTGATTTAGATACTAGAAAATCTTATATGAGTAAAAAATGGCCTCACTTGTCAAAGTTTATTTCAAAGCGAACAAAACATAGAGGATTTACTCATAGTCTTTTATTTTTATTAATTTTATCAGAGCTTCTAAAATTAATAGTTTTAATAGGTGATAAAAATATTATATTGATTTGTTCCGCATATGGTATGTTTTTGGGATATGCCTCTCATATATTATTAGACATTTTCACGTATGAAGGTGTTGATTTATTTTTCCCTTTAGGTTTTAATTTCAAGTTATCCAGATTAAAAACCAGTTCAAAAGGCGAAAGGTATGTTAATAAGGTTTTAAAATTTATTTCTATAAATTTAATATTTTATAACTTATACTACTTACTCAATATAAAAATTTAGCACAACAAAAGCCTAAGTCAAGTAATTATTATTAAATACTTGATTTAGGCTTTTTATTAATATATATCAGAAAACTCTATTTGTATTTTTTTATCCATATCAATAGATTCATTTTGAATAGAATTTTTACTTGAATCTTGTAAAACTATTTGATTTGGAATTTTTACTTCAAACTCTGTTCCAACTCCTACTTCGCTATTTACATTTATAGTTCCATCATGCAATTCAACTAAAGACTTAACTATCGATAATCCAATTCCACTACCTTCACTTATTTTAGTCAATCTATTATCAACTTGCTTAAATTTTTCAAACACATCATTAATTTTATCCTTAGGTATTCCTACTCCAGTATCTTTAACACTTATATCTATGTGTTCTGGATTACATCTAATACCTACATCTATTTGTCCATTTTCCTTATTATATTTTATTGCATTAGATAATAAGTTTAGTATTACTCTCTCCATTTTGTCACTATCAAAAGATACTATTTTCTCTTCTTGATCAGTGTCAAATATTAGCTCTATGCTTTGAGACTTACTAAACTCTACAACTGAATCACATATATTTTCTACAAAACTTATTATATCTTGATTTTGAGGATTATAATCTACACACCCTGAATCAATTCTGGTTGAGTCAATTAAATTATTTACTAACTTTAAAAGCCTCATACCATTTTGATCTATTATATTTAAATACCTTATTAATATATTAAGGTCACCTTTTTCTATCTTTGGAATACTTTGATCTATTAACTGAACCGATGAAAATATTAGATTTAATGGAGTTCTAAATTCATGAGTTAAATTTGAAAAGAAGTCTAACCTAAGTTTTTCGAGTTCTCTTTCGGTGGCTTTTTTTTGAGTTAAGTCTATTATAATCCCAATTACACCTATCACTTTTTTTCTATAGTCCCATAAAGGAACTTTAGTTATTTCTACATATTTATCCCCTGAACTTCTTTCCATGAAATCTTCATTTACATTTGTAATCTTATGTTTGATTACTTGGTTATCAGCTTCTCTATACTCTACTATTTTATCTTCTTTTAAATTTAAATCGTAATCTTTTTTTCCAATTATTTTTTTTCTATCTAATTCTAACAATTCTCCAAAAGCTTCATTGCAATACAGATATACACCTTGTACATCTTTATAAAAAATAGGTATAGGTAAATTATCTACAATTATTTCTAACATTTTATTTCTATTTTCTATTCCTATTGGAGTTTTTGAATTTACATAATCATAAATCTTAAAACCATATGTACCTATTACATTTTTCTCTTCATCAATCATAGGATGTATAAAAATACTTACCCATTTATTATCTTCAAATATTATTTTTTCAATAGCATCTTCTTTTTTATCTAATATAAGCTTTTCATATTCTTCCATATGTTCAAATCCATTGTGAATTTCAAGCTCTTTATTTTTCTTACCTATTATGTCCCCCTTAGGCATGCCTACTAATTCTTCAAAGTTTCTATTGATCTTTATGTATCTACCATTAATATCTTTTGTCCAAATTATAGCTTTTAAATTATTTTGAATTAGTAAATTGTAATTACTACTTACATGATAAACCTGAAACCACATGTAAAAATTATCATCTTTATCTATATTTAAAGTTACTTTATATATATCTTTTAAATTACAAACATACTGATATCTTGTAAATTTATTATTACTTACTTTATCAAATAATTCAATTTCTTCTTTTGATATACCTAATATCTCACATACATCCTTATTTAATATCTCATCCTCACTTTCAATTTTTATTTTTTTTAGTAATAATTCATTTCCACCCTCAATTATATAGTCCAAGCTTCCATTTTTGTTACTTATACGTTTTCCCCATACATACGGTATAGGACATACTTGTAAAACATCTTCATAACTATGAACGATCAAATTTATCTCCCCTTATTCTGTATACCGAATTTATACTTTAATTATAGCAAATAAATACAAAAATCTCGATTACAATTTGTAATCGAGACCTTTGTTTATGCATAAATATCAGAAAATTCTACTTTTATTTTTTCTATATACGAATTTTGTAGGTTTTTTTCCATTATATTGCATTCATATTCTTCTTCTAATTCGACAGGTATACTTATCTTAAATGTTGTCCCAGATCCAAGTTCACTTTCAACAGCTATATCTCCACCATGCATATCAACTAAGCTTTTCACTAGGTATAAACCTATTCCACTACCTTCTCCGCTTCTTATTGTATTATTTTCTACTTGTTTAAATCTTTCAAATATAGAATTTAGTTTATTTTGAGGAATTCCTATTCCATCATCAGATATTTCTATTTCTAACATTTCATTTGATTCTCTTATGTAAATTTCTATTTTTCCTTGTTCTTTTGTAAATTTAATTGAATTAGATAATATATTCAATATTATTCGCTCCATTTTATCTAAGTCAAAAGAAATTATTTTTTCTTCTACATCCGTATCAAATATAACTTCTATATTTTTTTGCTTAGCAAAGTCTACGATAGATTGACAAATGCTTTCTACAAAATATACAATATCGTAATTTTGAGGATTATATTCAAAGTATCCAGATGTTATTTTGTTTGAATCAATTAGATTGTTTACTAATTTAAGTAATCTGTAGGTATTTTGAGTTGCCATATTTATGTATTTTGTGATTGATTGATCTTCTTTTTTTAATTTTAAGTCTAAAACCTGAAGTGAACTAAAAATTATGTTTAATGGTGTTCTAAGTTCATGAGATAGATTAGCAAAAAAGTCACCTCTTATTTTATTATTGATTTCATGTTCTATTTGTTCATTTTTATCAACAAACCAAATTACATAACTATTATCATATAAGTTTGTAGATATTAATTCAAAATTTGAGTTACTATTTTTAATATTAACGCTTACTTTCTTTCCATTTATTATATGCTCAAATATATCTATGCTTTTATTTTCATCTAAAATATGAAATTTTTCTTCGCCTACTATTTCAGTTTCATCCGTATCTAAAATGTTTTTTAGTGTTTCACTTATAGAATTGATTTTTATTACATTCTTTTTATCTGTTGTTTTGCATATTTCTCCAACTATATATGGAGTAGGCGAGGATTTTAATATATCTTCCTCAATACATTTATATTTCATTTTACCCCCCACTTATAAAAACCAAATTAAAAATAATTATATTAAAAATTTCTATTTTTTTCTCATGATTTCCTTTGATATTTTCATTTTTTTTTTAGACATTTTATTCAAAACCAAACAAATTAAAGTAATTTTCGACTTTTATATTATTAATTTAAGTTTTAATATATTTAAACTTTATTAAATTTTCTTTATTTTTATTTTATACTTTATTTTTCTTAAAAATTATATATAATAATATATATATTAAATGGGTAAACTTTTTAATATTTTGTTAC
>NZ_JAWDJM010000100.1:0-13199 GCF_032465715.1 Paraclostridium sp. MRS3W1
GTCACATACTCCATCTAAGAATTTATACTCAAGAGGAGTAAAAGCTTTTTTCTTAGAGTATATAAAATAAAATTTTCTATCAAAACTCATATTTTTAATTTTATAGAAGTTTAACTTATTTGAGTTTATATCTTCAATAATTGAAGTGTAAGATACAAATGAAACCCCAAGTCCTAACTTAACCATTTCTTTTATTGATTCATTAGATTCAACGTAAGCAATTGTATCTAAGCTATTAAGCGGTATTTTGTTTGACTTTAACTTATTAATAACGATACTTTGAGTCCCAGAACCGTCTTTTCTCATTATAAATTTTAAATTATAAAGTTTTTCTATATCAATAAAACCATTTTCATTTTCTATAATTAAATTTTTAGGAGCAATTAAAACTAGCTCATCATCTATTAAATCTATATATTCAATTTGTTTATTGTTTACCTTAGAACCTACAAATCCAAAACTTATACGTTCATTTAAAATTTCTGATATAGCATCTTGAGAATCATAACGACTTATACTAAATTTAACATTTGGATAATTAGTATAAAAACTTTTTAAAAAGTCAGGAAGTATATATGTTTCAGGTATAGAACTGCATGCAAGATCTATAACCCCTTCTATCTTTCCGCTATATTCCTTTATATCATAAACAGCTTTTTTACAATTATTTAAAATATAAATAGCGTGTTCATATAATATTTCGCCTGCCTTTGTAAGTGTAATTACTTTATTATTTCTATTAACTAGTACTGTATCAAGGCTTTTTTCAAGATTTTGAATATGGGCACTAACTGTAGGTTGTGTAAGAAAAAGCTCTTTAGCAGCTTTAGAAAAGCTATTATATTTAGCTACAGCTACAAAAACTTCAAGTTGTTTTAAGTCCATAAAAATATCCTCCCCCTAAATATGTCCTTACATATTATAACACACAAAAAAGTATCTAGGATAAAATAAAAATTAAATGTCAATATACGGAATAAGTCTTACAAAAATATTACAATATAACTTTTTAGGTTATTTAATGTAAATAAATAATATATAATTAGATATAAGTAAATTTAGGAGGATTAGTGTATGAAAAAAAGTTTGCTAATTAGCATCATGCTAATAGTCATACTAATGTTCTCAGGATGCAGTATGAAAAGTGGAAAAAAAGTAGATAAAGCTACGCAACAAAAAAATATAACTAAAATTCAAAATGATGTTAGTGAAGTTATGGGGAAAAATTATGAATATGTTATGGATACTATGGGAGATCCATATATGACGACATATTATATAAATACAGAAAAATATGGGGAGTTTGAACATTTAGATAAAGAAGGAATTTTAAAAAATCTAAATATTGAAATGGTATATCCAAAAGAAGGGTATGAAAGTAGCGCTTTATATGTAGATATAAGCAAAGACAAGGTTGTTGACGTAGAAAGCGATGAATTTGTTGGATTTTCTTCTGGATTCGAAGATTTACCTCAAAAGGCAAAATCGGCTAACATAATAGTTGATTTTTATAATGATCAAGCATTTATTGATTCTAGTAAAGTTGATTTAAAATCAATAAAATCTTATATAGGTAAAAATATTGAAGAGTTAGTTAGAGATACTAGCTTAGATATGCCAAATGCGGTTGCATATAGTAAGAATAAAGCAAAAATTATAAATTATTATATTTTACAAAGTAAAAATAATAACACAGTTTTCGTTGTATCAGTAACTGAAGATAAGGGAAAAATTTTAGATATAACACAGGTTTCAGATGCTTCATTGATAAAAGAATTAATAAATATGTCAAATTAAAAAATACTCTCTATGTTTTAAATATAGAGAGTATTTTGTTTGCTTACTTATAGTATATATAACAAAATAATGTAAATAATAAATTAGTGAGTATAAAACTAAATTACATAATGTAAGTATATATAGGAGGCTTAATTTATGAGTAAACAAATAATTACTATAGATGGAAATACTGCAGCAGCACATGTTGCGTATGCATTTACAGATGTTGCAGCTATATTCCCTATAACTCCATCATCAACAATGGCTGAGGTTGTAGATGAGTGGGCTGCACAAGGAAGAAAAAATATATTTGGACAAAAAGTTAGTGTTGTAGAGATGCAATCAGAAGCAGGAGCAGCAGGAGCATTTCATGGATCATTACAGTCTGGAGCTCTAACAACAACATTTACAGCATCTCAAGGATTACTACTTATGATCCCTAACATGTATAAGGTATCTGGAGAATTGCTTCCTGGAGTATTTCATGTAAGTGCGAGAGCTATTGCATCTCAGGCTTTATCTATATTTGGAGACCATCAAGATGTTATGGCAGCAAGACAAACTGGATGTATATTACTGGCATCAAGTTCTGTTCAAGAAGTTGCAGACATAGCTCCAGTTGCTCATTTAGCTGCTATAAAAGGAAGACTTCCGGTTATACATTTCTTTGATGGATTTAGAACATCACATGAAATACAAAAAATAGAAGTTTTAGATTATGAAGACTATGCAAAACTAATAGACCAAAAAGCACTACAAGAGTTTAGAGAAAGAGCATTATCTCCAAATCACCCAGTGACAAGAGGTACGGCTCAAAATCCAGATATATATTTCCAAACTAGAGAAGCTTCTAATAAATATTATGAAAATATAGTACCTATAGTTGAAGAGTATATGAATGAAATGAATAAACTTACTGGAAGAAACCATGGTTTATTTGATTACTTTGGTCCAGAAGATGCAAAACACATAATAGTTGCAATGGGTTCGGTTACTGAAACTATAGAAGAAACTATAACTTATTTAAATGGACAAGGTGAAAAATATGGATTAGTAAAAGTTCATTTATATAGACCGTTTTCTATAAAACACTTTATGGATGTAATACCATCAAGTGTAGAAAGAATTTGTGTTTTAGATAGAACTAAAGAACCAGGATCTATAGGAGAACCATTATACTTAGATGTAAAATCAGCATTTTATGAAAATGAAAAAACACCTATGATAATAGGCGGAATATATGGACTTGGATCTAAGGATACAACTCCAGCAGATATAAAATCTGTATATGACAATTTAAAATCTAGTAAGCCTAAAAATCAATTTACAGTAGGTATAGTAGATGATGTAACTAATAAATCTATAGATGTAGATAGAAACTTTAAAATAAGACAAGAAGGAACTATAAGATGTAAGTTCTGGGGATTAGGATCAGATGGTACAGTTGGAGCTAACAAACAAGCTATAAAGATAATAGGTAATAATACTGACATGTTTGCTCAAGCATATTTTGCATATGATTCTAAAAAATCTGGTGGTATAACAATGTCTCACTTAAGATTTGGTAAAACTCCTATAAAATCTACTTATCTTATAGATGAAGCTGATTATATTGCTTGTCATAACCAATCTTATGTAACAGAATATGATTTATTAAAAGGGCTTAAAAAAGGTGGAGTATTTGTACTTAACTGTATATGGAGTAAAGAAGAATTAGAAAATCATTTACCAGCTAGAATCAAAAATTATATAGCTGAAAATGATATAGAATTCTATACTGTTAATGCAACAAAAATTGCTCAAGAAATAGGTCTTGGAAATAGAATAAATATGATAATGCAATCTGCATTTTTCAAATTAGCAAAAATAATACCAGAACAAGATGCTATAAATCATTTAAAAGATTCTATTAAAAAAGCATATGGTAAAAAAGGTGAAAAAATAGTAAATATGAACTATGAAGCAGTTGAAAAAGGTATGAGTTCAATAGTAAAAATAGATACACCACAAGATTGGAAAACTGCTAAAGATAGTGTTGAAGATAGAAATGAGCCAGAATTTATAACAAATATATTAAGACCGATGAATGCACAAGAAGGTGATAATTTACCAGTAAGTGCATTTAACGGAATAGAAGATGGAACATTCCCTAATGGTACAGCAGCATATGAAAAACGTGGAGTAGGAATAAATGTACCTGAATGGATATTAGAAAATTGTATTCAATGTAATCAATGTGCTTATGTTTGTCCGCATGCAACTATAAGACCATTTTTATTAAATGAAGAAGAAAGTAACAAAGCTCCTAATAGTTTTGGAACGAAAAAAGCTATAGGTAAAGGATTTGAAGGATTACAATATAGAATGCAAGTCGATACTATGGATTGTACTGGATGTGGAAACTGTGCAGATATATGTCCGGCTAAAGAAAAAGCATTAGTTATGAAACCTCTTGAATCTCAAACTGAATCAGAAATACCAAATTGGGATTTTGCAGTATCACAAGTTTCTGATAAAGGGGATATAATGAGTCCAAATAGCGTTAAGGGAAGTCAATTTAGACAACCACTTATAGAATTCTCTGGAGCATGTGCAGGTTGTGGAGAAACTCCATATATTAAGTTAGTAACTCAACTATTTGGAGATAGAATGATGATAGCAAATGCAACAGGATGTTCATCTATTTGGGGAGGATCAGCTCCATCTACTCCATATACTATAAATCATGAAGGTAAAGGTCCTGCTTGGGCGAACTCTTTATTTGAAGACAATGCTGAATTTGGATATGGGATGTATTTAGGAGTTAAACAAATAAGAAATAGAATAGAAAATTTAATGACAGAACTAGTTGGAATGAATATTGATGAAGAAAGTAAAAAAGCATTTAACTATTGGTTAGAAAGTAAAAATGATGGATTAGAATCAGCTTGTGCATCAGAAGGTGTAAAAAAAGCTATAAGTAATATTAAAGGATCAGATGAAAAAGTTTCTTGCTTAATAAATCAAATAAAAGAATTAGAAGACTACCTTGTAAAAAGATCTCAATGGATACTTGGAGGAGATGGATGGGCATATGATATCGGATATGGTGGATTAGATCATGTTCTAGCATCAGGTGAAGATGTTAATGTTTTAGTATTTGATACAGAAATTTATTCAAATACTGGAGGACAAGCTTCAAAATCAACTCCAGTTGCAGCAATGGCTAAATTTGCAGCAGCAGGTAAGAGAACAAAGAAAAAAGATTTAGGTAGAATGGCAATGACATATGGTAATGTTTATGTAGCACAAGTTTCATTAGGTGCAGATAAAAATCAATTAGTAAAAGCTATAATAGAAGCTGAAAATTATAATGGACCATCACTTATAATCTGCTATGCACCATGTATATCTCATGGATTAAAAGAAGGTATGGGTAGAACTATTGCAAATGAAGAACAAGCTGTTAAATGTGGATACTGGCATTTATATAGATTTAATCCACAATTAAAGGATGAAGGTAAAAATCCGTTTACATTAGATTCTAAAGAACCAACAGAAAGCTTTAGAGATTTCTTAATGGGACAAGTTAGATATTCAGCTATAGCTAAACAATTCCCAGATATAGCTCAAGAGTTATTTGATATGACAGAAGAAAATGCAAAAGAAAGATATGAAATATATAAGTTATTATCACAACAAATGTAATTAAAAAGAGAGAATTTTATTCTCTCTTTTTTCTAATTTAGTGTTCATAGAATAATAATATATTGATTTGCAAATTATATACTAGAAGACACTTTAAGGAGGACATAAAAATGGCGAATAAACCATTAGTGAGTAATGCAAAGCAGGCTTTAAATGAAATGAAATTAGAAATAGCCAATGAACTAGGTCCCTTGAATCTTAATTTAGAACAAAGCAATATTTCATTTAATAAAAATGAAGATATACCTGGAAGCTTAGGAGCAGTTATGTCTAAAAAATTAGTTCAAATGGGAGAAGAAATTCTATTAAGAGAATACAATAATAAAAAATAATATTAAATTTAATTTCTATAATTTATTTAAGGTTATTTTAAGCTTTAGGATTTATAATAATCTTATAATAAAATAAAAAACTATCAAAATACTTCCCTTAAAAATCACTTACATAATGTAAGTGATTTTTTTATTAAAAAAATAAAAGAGCTTCAACAAAATAGTTGAAGCCCTTCTAAAAACTTATTGGTGCCGGTTGTGGGACTTGAACCCACACGGTATCACTACCAACGGATTTTGAGTCCGCCCCGTCTGCCGATTCCAGCAAACCGGCTCGTTACAATTCTATTATAACAGTAATAAAAACGTTTTGCAATATATTTAGCCTTAATATACATTCAATAATATGGTAATATTAAATATAATACGAATTGGCAATAATAGAGAGGATAAATAATTAGGAGTGATAAATTTGGAAAAAACGTTAATTATAATAGATGGAAATTCAATTGTTAATAGGGCATTTTATGCATTGCCTGATTTAACTAATAAAAAAGGGCTACATACACATGCGATATTTGGTTTTACAAATATGCTATTTAAGTTGATAGATACATATAAACCTACACATATTAGTGTTGCATTTGATAAAAAAGCTCCGACTTTTAGACATTTAGAGTATAAGGAATATAAAGCTGGAAGAAAAAAAATGCCAGATGAATTAAAGCAACAGTTAGAACCGTTAAAAAATTTATTAGATGCATTTAATATAAATCGTTTAGAAATTGAAGGATATGAAGCTGATGACATAATAGGTACTGTATCTTTAAAAGCAGAGCAAGATGGATATAAAGTGTATATAGTCACAGGAGACAAAGATGCAATTCAATTAGCTTCAAAGACTACAACTACGCTTATAACTAAAAAAGGAGTAGGAGAAGTTGAAGAATATGATTTCAATAAAGTTGAGGAAAAGTATGGAATGACACCTACTCAATTTATAGATTTAAAAGGGCTTATGGGAGATAAGTCAGATAATATACCTGGAGTACCTGGAATTGGAGAGGTTACAGGTATTAAACTTATAAAAGAATTCGGAAGTATTGAAAATATAATAGAAAATATTGATTCAGTAAAAGGAAGTCCTAGGAAAAAAATCGAAGAAAATAAAGAGCTTGCTATAATGAGTAAAAGGTTAGCTACAATAATTAGAGATGTTCCAATTGATTTTGATTTAGAGAAACTTGAGTTTGGAAATTATGATAAGTCAAAATTAATAGAGGTATTTAATGAACTTGATTTCAACAGCTTAATAGCTAGGTTGGATTCAAACGCAGAAGAATTAAAAGTAATAGTAAATAAACTTGAAGACGTTAAAGAATTTATAAAAAAAGCAAGAAGCAGCAAAAAGATAATATTAAAAACTATTTCTAGAACTGGAAATATTTTAGAAAAAAACATAATGCAAATTTATTTGAGTGTTGATGGAGAAGAATTATTTTGGGCTGATGAAAGTCAAATAGATGAAATAAAGGAACTATTAGTAGATGAAGATTTAAGAGTTTATGGATATAACTTAAAAGAAGATTATATAGCTCTAAGACCTTATGGAATATCTTTAAGTAATATTTACTTTGATATAGCTATAGCAGAGTACTTAATAGACTCTAGCAGCTCTAACTATACATATGATTCAATTGCGATGAACTATTTTGGACAAAAAATAAAATCATCTGAAGAATTGTTAGGGAAAGGCGTTAAAGCAAAAAAATATGAAGATCTAGAAAAAGAAGAACTAGACAACACAATTGGAAGCATAGTTCAATTAGTTGAAAAAGTAGCTCCTAAAATGGAAGAAAAATTAGTTAATATGGATATGGACGGTCTGTTTTACCATGTAGAAATGCCTTTAGTAGAAGTGCTAGGATATATGGAGTATGAAGGTGTTATGGTAGACAAAGATAAATTAATAGAATTAGGTGAAGAATTTAAAATATCTATAGATAAACTAGAAAAAGACATATACAATCTTGCAGGAGAAGAATTTAACATTAATTCTCCAAAACAGTTAGGTGTTATTTTATTTGAAAAATTAGAACTTCCAGTAATTAAAAAGACTAAAACAGGATATTCAACTAATGCTGAAGTATTAGAACACTTAAGTGATAAGCATGAAATTATAGACAAGATAACTGAATATAGACAAATTGTAAAGTTAAAATCTACTTATGTAGACGGGCTTATAAATATAATAAATCCTATAAGTCACAGAATCCATTCATCATTTAATCAAACAATAACAACAACTGGAAGGATTTCATCTACAGATCCTAACTTACAAAACATACCTGTAAGGTTAGAATTAGGTAGAAATATAAGAAAAGTATTTATAGCAGATAAAGGCTTTAAATTAGTAGATGCAGATTACTCACAAATCGAATTAAGGGTTCTAGCACATATGAGTCAAGATGAGCATATGATAGATGCGTTTAACCATAATGTAGATATTCATACTAAAACTGCATCACAAGTATTTGGTATTGATATAAATGATGTAACAAGTGAGCAAAGAAGTGCCGCAAAAGCAGTAAACTTTGGTATAGTATATGGTATAAGTGATTTTGGATTAGCTAAAAATTTACATATACCAGTTAAGGAAGCGAAAAACTATATTGATAGTTACTTAAATACTTATGAAGATATAAAATCATATATGGATAGTACAATTGAAGAAGCAAAAGAAGATGGATATGTAAAAACTATTTTAAATAGAAGAAGATATATACCGGAAATAAAATCTTCTAATACAATACTTAAAAATTTAGGAAAAAGATTGGCTATGAATGCGCCGATACAAGGAAGTGCCGCTGACATCATAAAAATAGCTATGGTTAATGTATATAAAAAATTAGAAGAAAGAGATTTGAAATCCAAATTAGTTCTTCAAGTTCACGATGAACTTATAATTGAATGCATTGAGGAGGAATTAGAAGAAGTATCTAAGATTGTAAAAGATGAAATGGAACATGCTGTATCTATGGATGTTAATTTAGATGTAGATTTAAATACTGGAGATTCTTGGTATGAAACAAAGTAGGTGATAAGATGTTGGTAATTGGACTAACAGGAAATATAGGCTGTGGAAAAAGTAGTTTGTCAAAAATTTTAGAAGAAAACTATTTTGATATAATTGATGCGGATTTAATATCTAGAGAAATTATGAATAACAGTGATTTACTAAAAGAGGTATTTGATACTTTTGGTGATAATATAAAAAGAAACGATGGAACTCTGGATAGAAAAAAACTTGGTGAAATAGTTTTTAATGATGATAAAAAGTTAATTGAATTAAACTCACTGACTCATCCAGCTATAAAGAAAGAGATAATAAAAAAAATAAATAACATAAAATCAAATAATAAAGATATTGCGATAGTTGATGCGGCTTTACTAATAGAAGGAAACTTTTTAGATTTGGTAGATAAGTTAGTTGTTATTACATGTAATGAAAATATTCAACTAGAAAGAATAATTAACAGAGACAATATTACAAAGAATGAAGCTATGAGTCGTATAAATTCACAAATGAGTCAATCTGAAAAAATTAAATTTGGAGATTATATAATCGATAATTCAGGGGATAGAGAGAAGCTAATCTATGATGCAAGTAAACTAATAACACATATAAAGGAGAAATGGTGTGAATAAAAAAAGATATATAACTATATTTATAATCTTTATGTTGTTAGTTTTAGGAGTAATATCAATAAGACAAAAATTGGTGTTAAAATTATTACATCCGAGATTATACGAGGAATATGTAGAGACATATTCTAAAGAGTTTTCAATAGATGAAAATTTAGTATATAGTATAATGAAAGTAGAAAGCAAATTTAACAAAAACGCTATATCCAATAAAAAGGCCAAAGGATTGATGCA
Source organism: Paraclostridium sp. MRS3W1 (assembly GCF_032465715.1). Classification (NCBI taxonomy): domain Bacteria; kingdom Bacillati; phylum Bacillota; class Clostridia; order Peptostreptococcales; family Peptostreptococcaceae; genus Paraclostridium; species Paraclostridium sp. MRS3W1. The sequence continues at coordinate 9,678 of NZ_JAWDJM010000100.1, forward strand.
AATAAGTGATATAACTCAAAAATGGGCACAAGATGAGTTGAAATTAGGAAAAGTTGATATATTTGATCCTGAAACTAATATAAAAATAGGTTGTTGGTATTTGAGTAAGTTATATAAGGAATTTAACGATTTAGATTTAGTTATAGCTGCTTATAATGGAGGATCAGGGAATGTGAATAAATGGTTAAATGATGAAGCTTATAGTAAAGATGGTAATAAATTACATGAAATACCATTTAATGAAACTAAAAATTACTTAGGCAAAGTTAAAGAAAACTATATTATTTACAAGTCATTGTATGGAGAGGAAGAAGCTAATGAAAAGAATTAAAGTAGTGACGGTTATTATGACTATTATGCTTGCTGTTTCTGGGTGTGGCAAAGGTGATAGTAACAAAGACAAAAATGAAAAGCAAAATGTAAGTGAAAATAATAATTTAGAATATATACATTTATCTATGGTAAATCCTGAAACAATAAACCCTATAAATAATAATAATCAATCTGTTGGATATATTTTGGATTTAGTTTATGATAGCTTATTTACAATAGATAGTAACTATAATGCTGTTCCGCAATTAGTAGAGGAGTACTCTATGGCTTCTGACGGCAGAAGTATAAATATAAAATTAAAAGATGTTAACTGGCATAATGGTAAGCCCGTTACATCTGATGATGTAGAGTTCACAATAGACTCAATAAAGAGATCAGAAAATAGTTCGTATAAACCTTTAGTTGAAAATATATCATCAGTAACTTCTACAGATAATAAAAATTTAACTATACACTTTACTCAACCGTATGCATTTTCTATAGATAATTTAATATTTCCTATAGTTAGCAAATCAGAATTAAGTGGATTAAATGCAGCAGAGTCAAAAGATTATAAAAATAATATGGTTGGAAGTGGAGCATATAAAATATCTAAATTTAATAAAAAATCTAATATGGTATTAACACTTAATGAAGATTACTATGATAAAGAGAAAATAAAAGATGCAAAAAAAGAGATTAATGTAATGATTGTACCAGACGAGGCAGCTCAAGTTTCTATGACTTTAGCTTTATCAAGTGATATAACTAAGGTTGGAATTAGTGATTTAAGTGAATTCCAAGAAGATGAATTTAAAATTACTAATTATGAAGGAAGAGGATATGAATATATGATATTTAATTATAGTAATCCTATAATGAATGATATCAATTTTAGAAAAGCAATTTCATATGGTATAGATAAAAAGAAAATTCTATCAGAGGCTTATTTAGGAAATGTATCAGATGTTAATTTCCCATTACATTCTAAGTCTAAATATTATGATTCAAGTGTAAAACCAATAGGATATAATGTTGAAAAAGCTAAAGAAAGTTTAGGTAAAATAGACATAGATAAAGTTAATTCTAATGCTACAGGTAAAGATGATGCTTCTAAAAAAGAAGAGAACAGCAAGAAAGAAGAAACTAATAAAAAAGAAGAAACTGATAAAAAAGAAAATGAAGCGAATAAAGAATCAAAAGAGGCTAAGAAAGCAAGAGAAGAAAAAGAAAAAAGTGAGAAATTAAAAGAAGCTATTAAGAATTTAAATTTAAAAATAGTTGTAAATAAAGAAAATAGTGAAAGAGTTAAAGCTGCTCACTTAATAAGAGAAAACTTAAATGAGATAGGAATAAAATCTACAGTAGAAGAACTTGAAGGTGATGCATTAGCTCAAGCTTTAGATAAAAAAGAATATGATTTAGCGTTAGTTGGATGGGAATTATCATCAGTGCCAGACGCTACAGATATAATAAACTACAGTGGATACACTAATGAGAAATTAACAAATTATCTAAATTCATTAAAAAGTTCTAAGAGTGTAGATGATACGAAGGGTATATATAAATCTATTCAAAAATACGTTAATGATAATGTAGCATTTGTAAGTTTAGGTATAACTGATGATTATTTAGTAACGAATAAAAGAATAACAGGAAATTTAAAACCTAATGACTTTGATATATATGAAGGTATATACAACCTAGGTTTTAAAGAATAATATATAGGGGTATATAAGAATTAAGATTTTAAAAATACAGAGGTGATAACATATGAGAAAAAAATTATTAGTAGATGGAATGAGTTGTATGAATTGTGTGAGACATCTTAAAGAAGCTCTACAAGAAGATATAAAAGGTTTAGAAGTAATAGATGTAAGTTTAGAAAATAAATGTGCTGTAGTCGAAGTAAATGATAATGTATCTGATGACATGATAAAATCGGTAATAGAGGATTTAGGATATGAGTTAAAAGGAATAGAATAAATAAAAATACCAGTAGGAAACTACTGGTATTTTTTTATGATTAAGAATAATATATCTATTTTAAGTTTTTGAAAACCGTGTCTAATATATCGATGGCTATGTCAGCGGTAATATCATCTTTATCTAATGATGGATTAAGTTCAACTAAATCCATTGACTTAACTAAACCTGATTCTAAAAGTTTAGTAAGAAGATACTTAGATTCATCAACGGTAAAACCATTCTCAACTCTAGTTCCAGTACCAGGTACATACTGAGAATCTATAAAATCTAAATCAAAGCTAATATGTATTGCTTGTATATTTTTACTATGTAAACTAGATAAAATACAACTTATTATAGAATCTAACCCTTTATTAGCTATATCTTCAGGATAGTACATATTCATATTTGTATTTTGAATAAACTCTTTTTCTCCAGAATCTATATCTCTACCGCCTATATGATAAACGTTATCTTCTGATATCTTAATATTTTCAGTATATAAGTTTTTTAATTCACTATGACCATATCCCATTAAAGAAGCCAATGGCATACCGTGTACATTTTTAGATTCGGATGTTTCAAATGTATTTATATCTCCATGAGCATCAAACCATACCACTGCAAATTTTTTATCAAAATATTCACTAACACCAGAAATACTTCCAAGAGCTATAGAGTGGTCACCACCAACTATAAGCGGAAAATATCCAGTTTTTAAAGATGTATTTACAGCATGTGCAAGATTGGTGTTTATATCTAATAATGGTTTAAAGTACTTCATATCAGAGTGAGAAGCAAATTTTTCGCTTTCATCAACACTTTCAACATATAAATTACCAAGATCATAAACTTGGTGGTTATACTTTTTTATTGTTTGTATGATTCCTTTTTCTCTTAATTTATCAGGACCTAATTGAGGTCCTAATTTATCACAACCATAAAATGTAGGTACTCCTATAATATTTATATTCATGACTAACCCTCCTGTATATCTAATCTCTACCCGTGTTATATTTTACCACAATGCATTTAAGAAAACCTAAATTAATAAAAATTTAGCTTTGTTTTTCTATCAAATTTAATTTCATTAATCGTAAAAAAAAAGACTTCTATTGGGGGAAATAATAGAAGTCTAAATTGGGGAGATTGAGTATGTTTGATTTACATTAATATTATTTGACAAATAAGAAAAATATATACATAAATATTAAAATAAAAATTATATTAATAGATATATAA
>NZ_JAWDJM010000101.1:0-16803 GCF_032465715.1 Paraclostridium sp. MRS3W1
AGATGTGGTATAAGAGACAAGTTTATACACTGGCAGTTGTATTACTTCCATATGCAGAAGAAAGTACAAAAAAATCTATAGACAGAGCAATAGGAACTATTTTAGGAGCTATAGTACTTGGAATAATATATAAAGTAATTAATGGAAATTCAACATTAATGATACTTATATTTATGATATCACTATATTTAAACATATCTATTAGAAAATATAATATAAGATGTATATTTATAACTATGACAGCTATAACTGCAGTTAAGTTGATTTATCCAAATACAACAATTTTTACTCTATTAGAATACAGAGTAATATTAATATTATTTGCATCTATGTCTGCTGTAGTTATAACAAATTTAGTATTTCCATATAAAATTAATAATGATATGAAAAGTACAATAAATAGTTACATAAATTTTAATAAAGAAATATGTAACTTTATATCTTCAGAAGGTATAGATGATATAGACATTGAAAAAGTAATTGTGAAAAATAATTATTATTGGATGAGACTTAATTTTATAAATAATAAGCTAAAAGAAGAAAATATCGAGGAATTTTTAAAGAAACAAAATGACTTTTTTACAAATATAAGTTTCTCTATACTTTTAAGTGGAGGAATAGAAAGTGAAGTTAAATTAGTAAATAAACTATATAAAGAACTGAAAGAAACTACGTATAAAGATCAGAGTTTATATGAATTTTATAAAGTATTTTTTAATTCAAGAAAAAGCGATTTAGAAAAAGCAATAATGATAAGTTTATATAGGATATATCTAGATATGAAAGAAATTAGTTCTTTAGGAGATTTAGTTATTAAAGATAAAAAACAATAAATTTAAATATATCACAAAAATAATAGATAGAGATTAGCTCTATCTATTATTTTTTAACTATAAATTTTCATTTGCATCTTTGAAGTTTTTGCTCGTTTTTTTTAATAATCGTAAAAATTCTTTTTTTTCTTCATTAGTAAAATCTTTATATGCAGTTTCTTTTACTTGAGAAGAAATTAAATCAAAGCGGTCTTTTATACTTAATGCTTTTTCAGTTAAGCTTATATAAGTTACTCTTTTATCTATTAAACATTTATCTTTTTTTACATATCCTAAAATGATTAATTTATTTACCAATGACGTAACTGTAGATTTATCTTTTCCTATTTTTTTTGAAATTTCTTTCATTGTTAGCTGACCATTACTTTCATAAAGTGCAGTTAATATATTTCCGTGAGTAGGAATTAAGTCATTTAAATTATTAAGTTTCAAATTTTTATCTATAAATTTAATCATATTATCTTTAGTACGACTTATAAAATATATGATGTACTTATCTTTCAAAATCTCACCTCCAAATTAAGTTGAGTTTATATTTATTTATTATAATACAAAGTTTAGTAGGTATACAAATCTATAAGCGATTATGATTTGTAAAAACAGGGAATATATATATAAATAAATAAGTTGGAGGTAGTAACATGAAAAAATTAGCGACTTTTGCAGGTGGATGTTTTTGGTGTATGTTTAAACCTTTTAGTAAGTATGAAGGGATTGAAAAAATTGTAGCTGGTTACACAGGAGGATATGCAGAAAATCCTACATATGAAGAAGTATGTTCAGAAAATACAGGACATTTAGAAGCAATACAGTTAACATATGATGATGAATTAGTTAAATATGATGAATTATTAAAAATATATTGGAGACAAATAGATCCAACTGATGGTGGAGGACAATTTAATGATAGAGGAAATAGATATAAAACTGCAATTTTTTATCACGATGATAAACAAAAAGAAGAAGCTATAAAATCAAAACAAGAATTACAAGAAAGTGGGATTTTTAAAGAAGAAATAGCAACTAAGATACTTCCGGCAGAAATTTTTTATACAGCAGAAGAATATCACCAGGATTATTATAAAAAAAATCCAATACATTATGAAATGTATTTTAAGGTATCAGGAAGATATGATTTTATAAAAAATTTCTGGGATAAAAACAATAAAAAAAGAGAAGAACTAAAAAATAAATTAACGCCTATTCAGTTTGAGGTAACTCAAAATGATCAGACAGAACCTCCATTTGATAATGAATATTGGGATAATAAAGAAGAAGGTATATATGTAGATGTTGTCAGTGGAGAAGTATTATTTACATCAAAAGAAAAGTTTGACTCAGGCTGTGGTTGGCCAAGTTTTACAAAGCCAGTAAAAGAGGACGTTATAATTGAAAAAAGAGACTTTTCTCATGGAATGGTTAGGACAGAAGTAAGAAGTAAAAAAGCAAACTCTCATTTAGGGCATGTTTTTGATGATGGACCAAAAGAACATGGAGGACTTAGATATTGTATAAACTCGGCATCTCTTAAATTTATACCTAAAAGTAAAATGAAGGAAATGGGTTATTATGATTATATAAAGCTTATTGATTAAACTATTTGTAACTATAATTTAACCAAATAATGTATAGTGTAAGGTTATAATTATATTATAATTTTAAATAGGAAGTGAAAAGAAATGAATAAAGTAATTCAAAATCCGATAGCGGATGTGTTTAAATATTTAGCTATATCAATACTATTTTGTTTTTTAGGATATGGCTTTGGAGTAGCATTTGTACCAGAAAGTGTAGCTATGATTGCAAATATTATTGTTGTAGTAATGGTTGTTGCACTTTTAATACTGTGTTTAGTTTCTAGAAAAGGAATTATACCGGATAGGTTTAGTATGAATTGGGTATATTTATTTACTTTTATAGATGGAATAATTTTATACCCTATAATTCAAATGTATGTAGGTAGTTTAGGAAAAGAAATTGTAATAAGTGTTTTATTTATTACAGCTTTAATATTTCTTGTATTATCAACAATAGCAAGAAGAGAAAAAAGTGATAAGTATCTAAAATTAGGAAATACATTATTTGTAGGATTAATAATTTTAATTCCATTTACAATAATAGCTTCATTTATAGGATTTGGAGCATTTAATATAACTGTTACTGTATTTAGTATAATTATATTTAGTGGATACATACTATATGATGTAAGTTTAGTGAAATATGCAATAGAAAGTGGAAATATTAATGATAGCAAAGATTTATCTATACATGTTTTAAACTTATACTTAGACTTTATAAATATATTTTTAGATATATTAAATTTATTTTATGATTTTAAAGAATAATAAATACCCCCTAATTTTTTAGGGGGTATAGTTTTGCAGAAAGAAGGTGTTAATGTGAAGATAGGATTAATATCTGATACGCATAGTATGATAAGAAAAGAAGTTTTAAATCACTTTGAAGGGTGTGATTTAATTATACATGCAGGGGATATTGGAAGTATAGAAGTTATAGAGGAGCTAAGAAAAATTTCTGATGTTAAGTTTATAAAAGGGAATTGTGATAAAAAAGCTGAATTTGAAAGTATTCGAGAAGATATTTTGATACAATTTGATAGTACCAAAATATATGTAGTACATGATATAAAGACTATTGAGAAGGATTTAAATAAAATTGGTGTAGATATAGTTATATATGGACATTCTCACAAAAGTGAAAATTATATAAAAGATAAAATATTATATATAAATCCAGGATCAGCGGGACCTAAGAGATTTAAATTACCTACTACAATTGCTACACTTAACATAATAAAAGGTAAAGATGCTGAAATAAATTTAATAGAATTATAAAGGAGTATGTTAAAGATGAAAAGATATAATGTATTTATAGATAAAATTATAGAGAATTCGCCAGATTTTTTAACTATTGAGGAAGACAATGAAACTTATTTATCATTTGATTACTTTGTAAATAATTTAAGTGATAAAGCCATGCCGTGGTTATTTAAGGTTTATTTAGATAAAAAATTTAATATAATAGTTGAAGATAAAATAAGCAAATATGCAGAAGACAAATATAGCAAATACAATTTGAAAATTAAAGATTTAAATGGGAATATATTTTTAAACTCAGACTTAATGATTATCATTTTAAATGAATTAAATGAAGCGAATCAATTAGAATACAATGATATTGAAAGAACGTTTTCATTAAAGTAGGCGTTATTTTACCAAATTATAGGGTTTTAGTGTTATAATTATATCAAAGGGAAGTTTTTAAGCATAAAAATTTATTATGGAGGGTTTTAAGATGTCTTTTAAATTAAGGGAATATAGAGAACCAGATTTTACACAAGATGTATTTGTTAATGCTCCTGATGCAAGCTATGGAGTTGTAGAAAAAGATGGTGTAGCACCAGAAAATTATCATGCAATGTCGATTTACCCAGAATATTTTAAAGTAAATGGTAAATGGGTGTTAGCTGAAGAAACTAGAATGGACTGCGTACCTATAATAACTAATGATGATAAAATAGATGTAGTAGAGTTTAGAAGACTTAAAGTTGGGGACAAAGTTATAGTAGGAAGAACAGAAAATGCAAAAGATGGAATTTACTTATATCCTAATGGATTCCAAACAGAAGAAGAAGCTCAGGGAGATGTTTTCGCATTTAGATCAGGAAGATCAAGAGAAACTTCTTACACTAAAGATTATGAAAATCTATATGAATTATTAAAATATGAAAAAGAACATGGATACATAGTATGGGTTCTAGGGCCTGCAGCTGTATTTGCTAAAGGAGCTAGAGATTCTATGGCATCATTAATAGATAATGGTTATGTAAATGCATTTTTAGGTGGAAATGCAGTTGCAACTCATGACTTAGAGGCAGGAGTATTTGGAACTGCACTAGGACAACATGTATATACACAAGAATCTATACAAAATGGACACTATCACCATCTAGATTTATTAAATAAAGCTAGAGGAGCAGGATCTATAGAAAAATTAATAGAAAATGAAAATATACAAGATGGAATAATCCATGCTTGTGTTAAAAATAATGTACCTATAGTTCTTGGGGGATCTATAAGAGATGATGGACCATTACCAATAGTTTATGGGGACGTTTACCAAGCACAAGATGCTATGAGAAGTCATGTAAAAAAAGCTACAACAGTAATTTGTTTAGCTACTCAACTTCATACTATAGCTGTAGGAAATATGACTCCTTCTTATAGGGTTGTAGATGGAAAAGTAAGACCTGTTCATTTCTATACTATAGATATATCTGAATTTGCAGTTAATAAGTTAAGAGATAGAGGTAGCTTAGAAGTTATAACTATGGTGACAAATGTACAAGATTTATTAGAAAAATTAGCTAAAAACTTAGTTGACTAATACTTGGAAATAAATAAATTTGCATTAAAGAAGCTATAAGAATTATATAATTCTTATAGCTTTTTATTTTTAATATAACTAATATTATATAGTATAAAGCGCATTTGTTTGTATATGATTGTAATATGTGATAAAAATAGAGATATACGATTAAATTTATAATAAATTTTAAACTTTATATAAATTGATATAATGCAAAAAAATGTATATTATATAAAGAAAAAGATATTATATTTATAGAATTTAAACTCATAGATATAGAAAGGATAATAATGTTTGGATATGTTAGAATAAATAAGATGGATTTAACATTTAGAGAGTTTGACACATATAAGGGATATTATTGTGGTTTGTGCAAGTATTTAAAGGAAAATCATGGAGAGATATCTAGACTGTCTCTAAATTATGATATAACTTTTTTAATCTTACTTTTAACTTCTGTTTATAGGCCTAAAGCTACTATAACTAAAGAGGCGTGTATAGCTAATCCTATAAATAAAAAAATGAGAATAGTTAATGAGATTACGGAATACGCTGCTAGCATGAATGTACTTTTAACTTACTATAAGTTAGAAGATAATTTAAATGATGATAAAGGAATCAAAGATATACTAGCTTATAATATATACAAAGGAAAGCTAAAAAAAGCTTATGATAAATATCCTGAAAAAGCAGATTATATAAAACAACAATTGGAAAATCTAAAAAAGCTAGAAGATGAAAAGAGTACCAATATAGATGCAGTTTCTAATACATTTGGAAATCTTATGGGGGAAATTTTTTCTTACAAGGACGATCAATATAGAGATGATTTAAGAAATATTGGATTTAATATAGGTAAATATATATATACATTAGATGCTTATGAAGATTTAGATAAAGACGTAAAAAAAGGAAGATATAATCCTTTTATTGAATACATAGATAAAAAAGAAGAACTAAAACAAAAGGTGGATAGACTTATATCTATAAGCTTAGGATATTTAGCACAGTCTATAGATAATCTACATATAAAAGCTAATATAAACATTATAGAGAATATAGTTTATTCAGGTGTTTATCTTAGATATAAAAATATTTTAAATAAAGGGTGTGAAGTTAATGTACAACAATCCTACTTATAATGAAAAGTTCAACTTGGCAAAAGAATTTATAAGCAATAAAGAATTTCAAAAGGGATATGACATATTAATATCTATAGTTGATAAAAGTAGTGCTAGCTGGAATTATCTTATAGGAATAGCATCTTTAAATTTAGGTTATTACGAGCAAGGAGAATCATACTTAAAAAAAGCTATAAGCATAGAACCTGAAAATAAAGTTTATGAAGATGCAATTACAAGATATAACAATAACTATGACAACTATAATAGGAGAGCTCATAATTACAATAGAAGAAGACATAATGGCTTAGATGGATGCTGTTGTTGTTGCTGTTGTGATGATTGCTGCTGCTGTGGAGACGATTTCTGTGAAGTTTGTACGAAATTATGGTGTCTAGATAGTATATGCGAATGCTTTGGTGGTGACTTTATAGAGTGTTGTTAGGATATGGATATGAGTAAAAAAATAGCATATACTGGAATTTTACTGTCTTTAAACATAATTTTATTAATTTTATCAAACATAATTCCCATTAATACTTTGTTTTTTATGGGGGCAGCTTCTTTTATAGTTTCTATAGTAATAATAGAGTATGGAGGAAAATATGGAGCAATATTTTCTATAGCATCGATTCTATTGAGCTTCTTTATTATACCAAATAAAGCCCAGTGGATTTTTTATGTATTTACATTTGGAATTTATGGATTAGTAAAATATTTGATAGAAAAAAATCAAAGGGTATATATAGAACTAGTTTTAAAAATAGCTTTTGCTAATCTAGTTGCAGTGTTGCTATATATAAGTCTCAAAGCGTTTATATTCATACCGATGAACTTATTTACTGTAATTGGATTTGAAATAGGTTTTATTGTATATGACTATGTATATACTCTATTTATTGAATACTATGATGTTAAGATTAAGAAAATAATTAAGTTTAAATAAAAATTCGCTTCGCTCATGTCGCTCAAATTATAGTATATTTATAAAATTAAGTTTGAGGGTTTATTAACAGTTTTTTCGATAATCATGATTTGCTTAAGCGTAAAAAATCCCACTCTTTAACAGATAAAGAGTGGGATTTTAAAATTTCCTGGGAAATTTTAAATTAAATTAGATTAAAATGTCTTAACTGGATATCTTCTAAAGGTTTTCTGCAAGATTTGCAACAAAATGTAGAATTTGCATCCTCAAAAACACCAGTTGATTTATTAAAGTTTGAATTTACTTCTTTTAAAATTCCTACTGTAGGTATGTGAGATCCACATGTGCCACAGTTTTCTACTGTTGTTAAAGTTTCTAATTGTTTAGGTGTAATATCATTTATTTTATTATTACAGTTAATGCAAGTTACGTAATCTAATTCTTCTGGATTTGATCTAATGATTTTTCTATCATATGCTGAATATGTGCAATTAGAAGAAATTAGAACTTTGTATCCTGTCTCATATATATTAGAATTACAATGAGGACAGTTATACGAAACAGTTAATTTTGTATTTTCATGTAAAGTATTAGGTTCATAGACTGAATCTACTATATCAGATACTTCCTCATCAGATAAATAAGCTAGTACGTCTATTGAATTTTCAGAACGAGCTATATCTATTAAATGGTTTTTAACACAATTAAATGATATGTTTTTAGATTTAGAATTTAAATTAAAATTATTTACTTCCACAGCAAATTTTATAATCGAAACATAATTATATTTAGCTGCGAAAAATAAAGACATTTCATCAAAGTCTTTATCTGTTGATTTTTCTAAAAAATCTAACCATAAATCAGGATTATCTAAGTATAGTGTTTTACTTAAATGTTCTATATCATCTTCTAATCTTTTCATAAAATCGCTATCATTTGTTAAAGTCATTAATACCTCCTAAAATTATATATCTAGAACATCGACAGATGCAGGTAGTTGGTAAACTAAATCTTTTCTCTCTATTATTATTTTAGATATATCCTTTATATTTTCATCATTACTTATTTGGTGAAGAAGTTCTTTAGTAGGATTTATAGCAACAGGATTACCTACTCTTCTAAGCATATTTATATCTCCATTTGTATCTCCATATGCATATGATTTAGATAAATCAATATTATACTTTTCAACAAAGTCATTAATAGCTACATTTTTACTAGCTGAGTCCCACATAGGAATCACTTCTCCATTAAATTTACCGTCTTCAAAGACATAAGTACTACCTATGAAATCGGTAGCATTATATTTAGTTGCCATTTTAGAAACTAAGAAATCCGGACTTCCAGAAATGAATATTACAATGTGACCTTGGTCTAAATGCCATTTTATTTGAGAACGAGTATATTTATAAACTCTATCAGATTTTAACTTTATAACTTGATTACTAGTAAAATGTATAGAACATAAGTCTAAACCTTTTAGAGATTCAACATATATATCACAAACCTCAAATAAATAATCATCATAGTTCCCCTGTCTCTTGTCCCAGTTAACAAATGTATCTCTAGCATTAGTTAACCATACCTTTTCATCTACGATTTCATAGCGTATTAGTTTCTTGAAGTGCTCAACCATTAGAGAATCTCTATACAGAGTCCCATCTATATCAAAGAAAGCTGCAGTTTTTTTCATATATATCACCTCAATTAATGCGATTTTTCTTTTATCTATTATATTATAAATTTAGCATATAGTTGTAAAAATATAAGAAATAATTTAAAATTAATTTTTAAATGGGTATATTGTTATTATATAAACTGAATATATCAATAGGGTTTATTATAGATTTGGATTTAAAATAAACAGGTTCAAGGAAGGATGTTTGATAAAATGGATTTCATTTTTGCAAAGGTTACGAATTCAAGACTTATGGGAAGTATGGGACTTATAATTGGATGGGAAGATAATGATGACATTGTGTATCAGTATTTTTTAATAGATGCAGAAGGGTTAGGAATAGCTGACTATGTAAGTTTAAGAAACGCTTCGTATGAAGAATTAAATAGAGAGCAAGAGAGATTAATGGGAGGACTAGGAGCTGATAGAATCCAACTTACAGAAGAAGAAGCTCTTAGTTTAGTCAATTACTATGGTAAAAAAACATATTATTGGGAAAAAGAATTACCTGGTAACATTGAAGAATATATAGACTTCATAGATAAATATGAATCGAAAATTAATATATTTGATTTGTATCCAAAAATATGTAAAAAAGTTGATAATGATATAGAATTTATCAATTACATGACTATGAGATTTATTGCATGGGATAAAGATAGTTTAAAATACTTTTCTAATAATGAAAAAATTTCAGAAATGCATATAACAAATATTAATGGGGCTCTTTTAAAGAATAAAGTTACTAAAAAAGAGGATGGTATGTATTTATGTGATGTTTTATATGAAGATAGTGACGGATATTACACTTGTAAGTTAGCTTTCCATATAACTTACAAAAACGATGAATATAAAATAGATTCTCTAATGTTTACAGATAAAGCTGATATTTATGACTTTGAAGTATTTGATGAAATATCAAAGCCAGAATACATAGCTATATATGATTTAAAAGATAAAACAGAGTTCTTAGATAAATTTTATAAATTAAATCCATTTGTATTAAAAAGTGAACTTGATTTAGGAATGTTATTTACAAGATTTAATTTTGATAATAATCATGTAAAAAAAGAAATTTATGTAATAAACAATGATTTAAGTGCACTATATTATCAAATGAACAATAAGTTTTTTGTTGCGACATACAATGAAAAAGATAGACTGTATATAAATAAATTAATACAATGTAACTTTAAAAATTATGTAACATTAGAAGAAGAAATATTTTTTGAACAAAATGTTCTATATGATTTTGTTGAGTCTGAATCTGAAGATTTTTATGATTTTTTAGATTAATTTGGCAAAAATTGACAAGAAAGGTTATAAATCTTATAATTTGGGTATAAAGTGATTATTAAAAGTTATAGGAGGGGTTAAGATGAGTTTAGCAAAAAAAATAGAACAAAAAAGAAGAGCAAAAAAAGTAGCAGAAAGAAATAAAAAAATGAAAATAGCTACAGTAGGAGTAGCAGCAGGTGTTACAGCTGGAGCACTAGGTGGAATATTATTAGCACCTAAGTCAGGTAAAGAAACTAGATTAGATTTAAAAGATAAATCTCAAAAAGTTGCAACTACTGTAAATGAAAAATCTCAACAGGCAAAAGTTAAAGTAAATGAGAAATTAAACAATGGAAAAGCAAATTTCCAAGAATCTAAGAATAAAATAAAAGAGTACTTACAAAGTAAGAAAAATTTAAATGAAAATGAAGAGATAGAAAATGAAGATGTTATTAAGCTAGAACAAAGCGAAACACAAGGAGCTTAATATGTATATAGATATAAATGCAATATATTTTGTATTAGCTGTATTAGGATGTATAGCAATTTTATACTTGATATTTACATTAAAGAATTTAAATGAATTTATAAAAAATATAATGAATTTAATTTCTTCTAATTCTCAAAACATAACTACTACAATCAATAGATTACCGGAAGTAGCAGACAATTTTAGTGAGATAAGTGATAATTTAAAAGATGTTACAGAAGTTATAACAGATACAACTGCGGATTTTATAGTAGCGAAAGAAAGCGTAAAATCTAACGTTGAAATTGCGACAGATATATTAAAGATTGTAAAAGGTGTTGTTAGTAAATAGAATAAACATAAAAAAAGCCCTAGTAAACTCTAGGGCTTTTTTCTTGTATTTATAATATTGGGGGAATATTATGAGGAATACATTAATAGTATTAGCTCAATTTTTAAACTTTATACATAAAATTTAAAAAAATTTCCCTTATTATAAATTTACATTTCCTCTTCATCGAATTCTTCTATGTTTATATTAGGCATGCCGGGCATACCAGGCATACAACCCATCATAGGCATCATCATAGGCATACCACCCATTTGTTGTTTTGAATGGTCTGGATAGCCTCCTCCCATAGAATCCTGCATTAAGTTATCCATACCAGGATTTCCCATAGGATTCATATTTGGCATACAACCCATCATTTGCATCATCTGCATCATTTGCATGTACATTTGCATAAGCATATTAGGATCTATACCACCACTCATCATAGGATTCATCATATAAGGGTTCATATACATCATAGGATTATTTTGATAAGGATTTTGTAACTGATCAGCTTGATTATCAGTACTAGGTTGTTTTTTAGTATTTTGACAATTAGGTTGATTCATCATGTAAGGGTTCATATATATCATAGGATTAACATAAGGCATAGGATATATATATTTATTATCCATGTCAGAAAACATAGGGTTCATATAACCATCGAAATTCATAAGTTAATAACCTCCTAAATAAAAGACTTTCGAATCTTACTTCTGAAAACACTTTATTATATATATATAATAAAAAAACTATTATTATGTGCATTAAAAAATAAATTTATATAATTGTTGCAAAAAAATAAGTAGAGTTCTATAATATTATATATGAACAATTATTCATATATTTGTATATATAATATTGAGGAGGAAATATAAATGAAATATGACATAGAAGAAATTAAAGACTGTTCTTGTGAAGAGATACATGAAGAACTAATATGTAAAGCTAAGGATCATATGCCTCAAGAAGAAACTTTATATGATTTAGCAGAGCTTTTTAAAGTATTTGGAGATACAACAAGAATAAAAATTTTATACGCTTTATTTTCAAGTGAAATGTGTGTATGTGATATAGCTGATTTATTAGGAATGACACACTCTGCAATATCACATCAATTAAGAGTTTTAAAACAAGCAAGATTAGTTAAATTTAGAAAAGAAGGTAAGGTAGTTTACTATTCTCTAGATGATAACCATATAAGTCAGATCTTTAACTGCGGATTATCTCATATTCAAGAGACTTACAATAAATAAATCAATTAAAAAGGAAGGGGATATTATGAGTACAAGTGCTATCAAAAAAAGAGAAATAGTACTAGACGGTTTAAATTGTGCACATTGCGCAGAAGTTATAAATGAAAAAGTTAATAAATTACAAGAAGTAGATTCAGCCAATTTAAACTTTATAAATAAAGTACTAACAGTAAATATAGATTCTGAATTTGATCAAGAGGAAGCAATAAACAAAATAATAAAAATAATAGATGATACAGAGCCAGGTTTAAATATTAAGGTAAAAGAAGAAAAGACTAAGGGCAAAAAGAAAGAGTTAATTCTAAATGGATTAAATTGTGCACATTGTGCAGAGGTAATCTGTGAAAAAGTGGATAAGTTAACTGATGTAGAAAGTGCGAATCTTAACTTTATCAACAAGGTTTTAACAGTTAATTTAGTATCTACATCAAATTCAAAAGAAACTATGGATAAGGTAATAGATATTATAAATTCAACAGAGCCAGGATTAGACATTCAATACAAAGAGAAAAAAGCTACTGTAAGTAAAAAAGAAGAAAAAACAGTAGAAAATGATAAAAAAGAGTTAATTAAACTTGTAATTGGAGTTTTAGTTTATATATTTGGAATATATGAAATTGCTACAGGAAGCGAGTCAAGTTTTAGTACGGTAGTTTTCATAGTTGCATATTTAATAGTTGGTTCAGATGTACTATTAAAAGCCATTAAAAATATAGGAAAAGGACAAATCTTTGATGAAAACTTTTTAATGTCAATAGCTACAGTAGGTGCATTAGCTATAGGAGAGTCAGCAGAAGCAGTAGGAGTTATGGTATTTTATAAATTAGGAGAGTTCTTGCAAGCTAAAGCTGTTGGTAAATCTAGAAAATCTATAGCTTCTCTTATGGAGATTAGACCAGATTATGCTAACCTAAAAATAGGTTCTGAAATAAAAGAGGTATCGCCTTACGATGTAGAAGTTGGAGATATTATAATAGTTAAACCAGGTGAAAAAATACCTTTAGATGGTGTTATAGTTGATGGATTTAGTATGGTAGACACATCTGCATTAACTGGAGAATCTTTACTTAGAGAGGTTGGTAAGGGTGAAGATGTTTTATCTGGGTTTATAAATAAAAATGCAGTTTTAACTATATCTGTTCAAAAAGAGTTTGAAGAGTCTACGGTTTCTAAAATTTTAGACTTAGTAGAAAATGCAAGTGCTAAAAAATCTAAAACAGAAAACTTTATAACTAGATTCTCTAAATATTATACGCCGATAGTTGTTATATCAGCTCTTTTAATTGCTATAGTTCCACCGGTTATTATACCGGGAGCATCATTTAACGATTGGTTCTATAGAGGGCTTATATTCTTAGTTGTTTCTTGCCCTTGTGCACTTGTTTTATCTATACCATTAAGTTTCTTCAGTGGAATTGGATACGCATCAAAACAAGGAATACTTATAAAAGGAAGTAGTTATTTAGAAGCTTTAAGAAATGTAGATACAGTTGTGTTTGATAAAACAGGAACTCTTACAAAAGGTGTATTCGATGTAACATATATAAAACCTGTAGGAATAAGTGAAGATGAATTACTAAAATATGCAGCTATTGCAGAAATAAACTCAAATCATCCTATAGCTAAATCTATAGTTAAACATTATAAAGAAAATGTAGATCTAGATAAGGTAAATAACTATGAAGAAATAGCAGCACATGGGATTAAAGTAGATTATGAAGGAGAGCATATATTAGCTGGAAATGAAAAATTAATGTTAAGTGAAAATATATTCTTTTCAAAAGCTAAGGAAGTCGGTACAGTTGTATATATAGCTGTTAATAAAAGATATAGCGGATATATAGTAATATCTGATACAGTTAAGGATGATTCTAAAGCTTGTATAGAAGGACTTAAAAATATAGGAATTAAAGAAACTGTTATGTTAACAGGGGATAATCAGGCAGTAGCTAATGATATATCTGAAAAATTAGGCTTAGACAAGGTTTATTCGAATTTACTACCAACAGACAAAGTTGATAAGTTAGAAGAATTATATGATGGAAGACAAGAAAATGAAAAAATTGCATTTGTTGGAGATGGTATAAATGATGCTCCTGTTCTTGCTAGAGCAGATGTAGGTATTGCAATGGGAGGATTAGGATCTGACGCAGCAATTGAAGCTGCAGATGTTGTTCTTATGACAGATGAACCTAGCAATATTGTTAAAGCTATCAAAATTGCTAAGAAGACTAATAAAATAGTATGGCAAAATATTGTATTTGCTTTAGGTGTTAAAGTAATAGTGTTAATACTAGGAGCAGGTGGAGTAGCAACTATGTGGGAAGCTATATTTGCAGATGTAGGTGTTGCTTTAATAGCTGTACTAAATGCAATGAGAGTTATGAAATAAATTTAGATAATAGTGAACAGGCATAAATTTATAAATTTATGCCTGTTGTTTTATTATCTTTAATATTTGGGCAGGATAATAGATAGTTTAAAAGGTCTGGAGGGGTTAGCGATGGGAAGTCGGGATAATAATGAAATGACAAATGAAATTATTGAAATTTTAAAGGCAAAGTTAGTTAAGGATTATGAAAAGGGATTTACAAAAAGAGATGCACATCCAAAAGGGCTAGGAGTATTAAAAGGAATATTTATTGTAGATGATGATTTAAATAAAGATTTAGAAACAGAAGTTTTTCAATCTGGAAAAAAATATAATTGTTTTATAAGATTTTCTAGTGGTGGAAATAAGGTTAAAAGTGATAAGAGTAAAGATATTAGAGGCATGGCTATTAAATTAATTGGAGTAAGTGGTGATAAATTAATAGATGATGAAAAAATGACTCAGGATTTTGTTATGCTTACTATACCAACTATGCCTATAGGAACATTACCTCTATTCAGAGATTCTATATATTATATGGTTAAAAAAAAGAATCCAATTGCTTTGATGTATAGTTTATATAAATCAGATAAATTAAATATAATTAAAGACCTTATAGAAGGAAGATCAAACCAAACAAGTCCGCTAGATGTAAGCTATTTTAGTACGACTCCATATGCTTATAAAAATAAAATAGTTAAGTTTTGTGTGAAACCAAATTCGAAATATAAAAGTGAATTACCTAAAAGACTTACATACAACTATCTTTCAGAAAATATGCAAAAACATTTAATTGATAATGAAGCTAGTTTTGAATTTTATATCCAAATTCAAACGAATTCGAAGTCTATGCCTATAAATGATTCATCTATTGAATGGGATGAAGAAGAGTCACCCCTTATTAAAATTGGTAAAATAATAATTCCAAGACAATGGTTTATAACAGATACTAGAAGTGAAATGGGAGAAAAGTTATCTTTCTCGCCAGGGCATTGCAGTGTGGAACATAGACCATTAGGAGATATAAACTTAGCTCGTGTAAAAATATACAGAGAACTTAGTGAATTTAGACATAAAAGAAATTATAGAGAATGTATAGAGCCGACGGTAGAAGATTTTAAAAAACTTAAATAAAATTAAAAAAGCCCTACTTACCTATGATGTAAGCAGGGCTTTTTATTTATATTACATATTTAAATACACAATAAAAATGAGTTAGGCTTCCTAACATAACGAATATATGGAAAATATCATGAAAACCTAAATATTTAAAATCAAGACATTTAGGTTTAACTCCATATATTATTCCACCTATAGTGTAGAAAACTCCACCAAGAGCTAAATAAAAAACTCCTTGAGGCGATATTGCTTTAGATAAAGGTCCTATTATAAAAATAGATATCCATCCCATTCCTATATATATAGAAGTAGATAGCCATCTAGGGCAATTAAACCAAAGCATTTTAAATAAGACACCAGCAACAGCTATTCCAGATACTACAGCGAAAAGAGTGAATCCTTTAGCTCCGTTTAAAGCAATTAAGCAAAATGGCGTATATGAACCTGCTATTAAAATGAAAATCATAGAGTGATCAAGCTTTCTTAAAAACTTAATTACTTTTTCAGATGAAACTACCAAATGGTATGTTGCAGATGCAGAGTATAAAAGCATCATACTTATACCGAATATTATAACCGCAGTTAGATTTACTATAGTAGGACTAGTAATTGTTGTTTTTATAACTAATGCTAGTAATCCAACAAATGAAAGTATAGCTCCTGCTAAATGAGTAAAACCACTTACGGGTTCTCTAAGGTACGTACCCAACGCAATCCCTCCTTAATTAGAATGATACATTATTGTATTCATAATTATGTCCAATATATATCTGTTTAAAATATTTTAACATATTTATTCTGAATTTTATGTTAAATCTGCTGAATATTAAATAAAAAAATAAAAAAGTTTTAAAAAACTGTTGACGTTATTTCAAAATGGTGATAAAGTATTACTTGTCCTTAAGAAACGGACGAAACACAAAAGAGAAAATGAACTTTGAAAATTAAACAGTAGGTTAATTATAAAAATTCTTTTTAAAAGAATTAAACACAAACAACCAAGCCAGATATTCAGATAATGATTAGCTGAGCG
>NZ_JAWDJM010000102.1:0-48296 GCF_032465715.1 Paraclostridium sp. MRS3W1
CTACATTTTCCAATATCTCAGTACTTGGAGTTCCCGGGTATGCAGATGCATACTTTACCCCTGCTTCATAAACTCCACGAGCTATTGCTTCATTTCCAGTCATTAATAGTTTCATTTTTATCCCCCTATTTTTATAATCTTTAAGTTTTTCTACTTTAAATTTAATCAACTAAGTCAATTGCTTCTTTTAAAATCCTAGGTGCAATCTTACACTTTTCTTTATTTACAGCACATACAGCAAATCTTACTCCCATTTTTAACGGGATAGTATATAAATTACTTTCTATTGCTTTTTCACATACTTTCATAGGATTTTTACAAGGTATACTTACAAAGAATCCATCTCTATATGGAAGTATATTTAGCCCTATATCTCTAGCTTCATCTACAAATACTTTAGCTCTTTCTTTTAAAACTGATTTATATGAATTTTTTTCATCTTCATATCTTTTTAGCTTTTCTTCATCATTTATAATTGTTGTTAATAACTCCATAGCCCCTCTATTGCAATTTGACCAATTTGCTCTTGCAGAATGTGAGCATGAATAATAAAATTCATCAGCTATATCTTTATTGCTAGATACACATAAGCAAGCCCCACTTCTCATTCCATATGCTGTATATCCTTTTGACATACTAAACCCTATAATTACCAATATGTTTTCAGGTAGGTTTTCAAACTTTTTGAAAAATCTTCTAGTATCATTAGATCCTTTACCTGAAAAATCTATATATGCTACATCTACAAATAAAGTTATTTTTTTATTTGTATCTTTTACAGTTTGCTTACATAAATTTAATATTTTGTCCCACTCTTCATCAGAAACTGTATATCCAGTTGGATTATGAGCTGGTGTATTAAATATAGAAAAAATTCTATCTTGTTTTTGTGATAAATTTATAAATTGATCTTTAAATGATTCAAAATTAAAATTGCCTTCTTTATTAAATAATTCATAGTTTGTAATATTTCTATTTATCTCTTCACAAATAATTTTATATGGTCCCCAATACCAATCTGGTACAAGTATAGTTTCTTGTTTTTCTGTATAATTAAAAACTGCTAACTTTATAGATCCAGACCCTCCTGGAGATGCAACTACTCTTATATTGCTGCTTGGCATAAATTCCTTAAAACAAGCTTTTTTTACTGCTTCTATATAGTCGCTTTGCCCTGCAATTTGAGCGTATGCCGCTATTTGTTTGTTGTCTAAGTTTTTATATTCATCATAAACTGACTTTAAAGTTATAAGGTTTCCCTCATCATCCATAAGTGCACCTATAGTAGCATTTATAACATTTTCTTTTCCATTTTCTTTTTCACATATTTGTGCCCTTTTAGATAAATTGAATATCATATCTTCTTCTTTTGGCCAAATAGCATGTTTAGCCGCCATTGACGTAATCATTAAATCCCTCCTAAATACTTGTATATTAATACATATTACAATTAGTTAGATTTAATGATTATTTATGAAAAAAAAATAAGACATCCTTATAGATGCCTTATTTTTTATAATTAATTAGACTTTAACTTCTCTAATTCTTCTATTAATTTGTCGTTAAGAACTTTTATATGAGTTCCTTTCATTCCTAGCGATCTAGATTCTATAACCCCTGCACTTTCAAACTTTCTTAATGCATTTACTATTACAGATCTTGTTATTCCAACTCTATCTGCAATTTTACTTGCAACAAGTAGTCCTTCTCTTCCGCTTAATTCTTCGAATATATGCTCTACAGCTTCTAATTCAGAATATGATAATGTTCCTATAGCCATTTGAACTACAGCTTTCTTTCTCATTTCTTCTTCTAGCTCTTCACCTATAGATCTTAATATTTCAAGACCTATAACTGTTGCACTATATTCTGCTATTACTAAGTCGTCATCTGTAAACATTTGGTCGTATCTCGCAAGTATTAATGTACCTAATCTTTGTCCACTACATAATATTGGAACTATTGTTAAATATTTTTCTTTTCTATCTTCTTCGTATGGAAGAAGTTCTATCATTTCTGTCCCAGTTAAGTTTTCTTTTGTTTCGTTTATTTTTAATATATTTTTTGAATATGCTTCTGGGAACATCTTTTTATGTGTTTTTTCATCTTCTATAACTGAGCTGTCTTTTTCAACATTAAGGTAAACACCTAATATTTTACCTTTAGTACTTACAACATAAGCATTCGAACTTAAAACTTCACCTAATGCTTCAGCTAATAAATTAAATGACACATTACTTCCACCACTAGTTTGTAATGTTTTATTAATTTTTCTTGTTTTTTCTAGCATTTCACTTGCCATCTATTATCATCTCCTCATGAAGTTTGGCCACTTTTATACCCTTAATACATTTATATTATTTTAACGTTCTTACTTTAGCACTGTCATATTATCATAATTTCAAACCTTTTTCAATACTATAAATTGGTTTTAGACACATTATTTTACATTATTCATTGCTTTTATCATTATTTTCTAAATTTTTCTCTTTTTTACACTCTTTATTAGAACAAATTACCTTAGTTTCTGATTTTGTTACCTTCTCTACTAAGTATGAATTACATTCACTACATAATTCTCCGGTAGGTTTGTTCCATGATATAAAATCACATTCTGGATAATTCGAGCATCCATAAAAGGCCTTACCTTTTTTTGATTTTCTAAGAATTATATCTCCTTTTCCACATTTAGGACATTTTACCCCTACCTTATTTACTAGTGGTTTAGTTGTCTTACATTCTGGATAATTCTTACAAGCTATAAACTTACCAAATCTTCCATATTTTATAACCATGTTAGATCCACAATTTTCACAAATTTCATCAGTTTCTTCATCCATGTTTACTTTTTCAATATTTTCAATAGCTACTTCTATAGCCTCTTTTAGTGGTGCATACACATCTGCTACAACTTCTTTCCAGTATGTATCTCCCTCTGCAACATCATCTAGCATATTTTCCATCTGTGCTGTAAAATCTACATCAACAAATTTTTGGAAGTTTTCTTCTAATATATTAGTAACTATTTTCCCTAACTCAGTTGGGCATAAACTAGATGCATTTTTTTCAACATATTCTCTATTTAATATAGTAGCTATTGTTGGTGCATAAGTAGATGGTCTTCCTATACCTAGTTCTTCTAAAGTTTTTACTAAACTAGCTTCTGTATATCTAGCTGGCGGTTGCGTAAAATGTTGAGAAGGTCTAACTTCTTCTGATGATAATAAATCTTTTTCGTAAACAGTTGGAAGAATTTTATCTTCTCTATCTGTAAAGTTATATACTTTAGTATAACCATCAAATTTTAATGTTGATCCTGTGGCCTTAAATATTAAATTATCTACTTTACAAGTTAAATTTAAAGTATCAAATACTGAGTCTTCCATCTGACTTGCAACAAATCTTCTCCATATTAAATCATATAACTTATATTGATCTCTACTTAGAGATGCTTTTATGTTGCTTGGTGTTCTATCTACAGATGTTGGTCTTATGGCCTCATGAGCATCCTGAACTTTTTTAGACTCAGTTTTAGCTTTTTTATTTTCTTCAAATTTATAATATTTATCACTATATTCTTCTAATATAAATTCTTTAGCTTTTTCTTTAGCTTCTTCTGATATTCTCTTTGAATCAGTTCTTATATATGAAATTAAACCTAGAGTTCCTTCTCCGTCTATATCTACACCTTCATATAATTCTTGTGCTACCATCATAGTTTTCTTAGTTGTAAAACCAAGTTTATTTGCAGCTTCTTGTTGTAACATACTTGTTGTAAATGGCTTAGGAGCTGATTTTTTTCTTGATTTTGACTCTATACTATGTACAGTTAAATCTTTACCTTTTATTTTTTCTAGTATTTCATTTACTTGACCTTCGTTTTCAAGTTCTACCTTTTTATCATTTTCTCCATAATATTTTAAGGTAACTTCCTTACCTTCTTTTGTTTTAGCATCTAATTCTATTGTCCAATATTCTTTTGGATCAAAAGCTTCTATTTCTTTCTCTCTATCACATATTAATTTTGTTGTAACAGATTGAACTCTACCTGCACTAAGCCCTTTTCTAACTTTTTGCCAAAGTATAGGACTTATTTGGTATCCTAATAATCTATCTAAAACACGTCTTGCCTGCTGCGCATCTACTAAATCTAGTTTAATATTTCTAGGACTTTTTATAGCTTTTTTTATAGCATCTTTAGTTATTTCATTGAATTCAATTCTACAATTTTCAGTCTCATCCAATGATAATATATGTGCTAGATGCCAAGATATAGCCTCTCCTTCTCTATCGGGGTCGGTTGCTAGAAAAACTTGTTTTGCTTTTTTAGCTTCTTTTTTTAATTCCTTTATTACATCCCCTTTACCTCTTATGTTTATATACTGAGGCTCGAAATTGTTCTCTATATCTACTCCTAATTTACTCTTAGGTAAATCTCTTATATGCCCTACAGATGCCTTTACTGTATAATGACTTTTTCCTAAAAATTTTTCTATGGTTTTAGCTTTTGCAGGCGACTCAACGATGACTAAGCTTTTTGCCATATATCCACACCCCCACAATTTTTATTTTACACTATATATCTTGTTTCGCATTTCTATTATCTTACCTTCTATTTCAAGCATATTTAAAATGCAATTTATATCTTGTATATTCATATTAGTATAATCACAAATTCTATCTATATGCAAGCTTCCTTTTGTTTTAATAATATCAAAAATGCTTTGCTGTACATATGTTAATCCATTGCTATTGCTATTATTAGCTATTTTGTTAAATTTTTTTAAATTATATTCATTTATTATATCTTCTATATCATCAACAAGCTTTGCACCATCTTTTATTATCATATGGCAACCTTTACTCATGTCTGAGTTAATATTACCTGGAATTGCAAAAACGTTTTTACCCTGTTCAAGTGCAAAGTCAACAGTTATTAATGCTCCACTTTTCTTTGTTGCCTCTACTACTATAACCCCATCACTTAACCCACTTATGATTCTGTTTCTAGCTGGATAATTTGATGGAGCCACTGGATGTCCTACATTGTATTCTGATACTAAAAGACCTCCATCTTCTAATATTTTATTAGATAGATTAAAATTTTTCTTAGGAAGTGGATTCTCTACACTTGATCCTAACACAGCTACAGTCTTTGATGATCCTTTAATACATCCTTTGTGAGAATGTTCATCTATGCCCATAGCCATGCCACTTACTATGTTTATATTATAGTTAGATAATTCTTCACTTAAACTTTGAGCACACCAAACTCCATAAGATGTAGGTTTTCTAGATCCTACCATAGCTAAAGATAACTTATTTAATTGATTTATATCTCCTTTGTAAAAGAGTACACTAGGAGCATTGTAAATATGTCTTAATTTAGAAGGGTATGTACTCTCATTCTTTCCTATATAGCTTACCTCATGCTTATATAACTCCTCTTTTAGCGAATCTAGATAAGCGCGACTTTTATATTTTACTATATTATGTTTAATATTTAAATTTAAATTTTCAATTTTTAATATCTCTTTATCAGGTAGGTCTATAAGCTCCTCTATATCATCTACACTGTCTTCAATTTTTTCTATAGTTTTATTTCCTATACCTCCTATAGACAATAACCATAAGTATATATCTTTCTTATTCATAACTCACCTCTAAATTAAAACATATTTATTCATACATAAAGTAATTATAATAAGCTTTTCTAAATGAAAATGCCTCTAGTACATGATTTTGTTCAATTAATTTTTTATTATCTAAATCAGCTATAGTCCTAGCAGTTTTTATTAACTTTGTGTAACTCCTATTTCCTAGCCTGTATTTATTAAAAATTAACTTCAACACTTCATTAGCTTCATCATTTAGCCTACAATATAAATTTAATTTAGAAGATTTAATCTCATTATTAAAATCTATAACATCATTTTTAAATCTATCTTTTTGAATTTTCCTTGCATTTTCTACTCTTAGTTTTATGTCTATTGAACTCTCTTCTTTTTTATTACTATTGAATTCCTCATAAGGTATAGAATTTACTTCTATAAACATATCAAATCTGTCTAATAGAGGCCCTGAAATTTTACCTAAATACCTATTTATATCGCTTGTACTGCATTTACATTCTGTATTTGACATATAGTATCCGCATGGGCATGGATTCATTGCTCCTATAAACATGCTATTACATGGATATTTTAAATTCATCTTTACTCTTGATATATTTATATATTTATCTTCTATTGGTTGCCTTAGCGTTTCTAATATTTTCCTATCAAATTCAGCTATCTCATCTAAGAAAAGTATCCCTCTATGTGCTAGTACAACCTCTCCAGGTTTTGCATCAACGCCACCTCCTATCAATGCCTGTTTAGTTGCAGTATGATGAGGAGATCTAAATGGTCTATTTAAAACAATTCCTTCATTTGATTTTAAAAGTCCTGCTGCACTATATATCTTACTTACTTCCAATGTTTCTTCTTCATTAATACTTGGAAGTATTGTTATCATTCTTTTTGCAATCATAGTTTTTCCTGATCCAGGAGGTCCTATCATTAAAAAATTATGATTACCTGCAGCTGCTATTTCTGCTCCTCTTTTTACAAAATAGTTTCCTTTTATATCTGAAAAATCTTCATCATAATTTTCTTTACTTTGAATAAATTTTATTTTTTCTTTCTTTATATCTATTTCTTTATTTATAAATCCTATGCACTCTTTCAATGTTTCAACAGGTATTATTTCTATTTCTTTTACAAATAAAGCTTCTCTTTCATTTTCTTTAGGTAAAAACACTCTTTTTATACCCTTATTCTTAGCATTTATAACTAAAGATAAAATGCCTTTTACTTTTCTCAATTTTCCATCTAATGATAGTTCTCCTATAAATAAGCTTTCATTTAAATATTCATCACTTTCATTTATAAAGTTTCTTAGTATTCCTATGGATATAGGTAAGTCGAAGTAAGCTCCTTCTTTTTTCATATCTGCAGGAGATAAGTTTACCACTATCCTTGAATTAGGAAATTTATATCCACTATTTAATATTGCAGACTTTACCCGCTCTCTAGATTCTTTTATAGATGCTCCTGCTAATCCAACAATATTGAAACTTGGTATTCCATTAGTTATATCAACTTCTACCTCTACTATTATTCCTTCAATACCTACCAAGGTACTTGAGTTTATAATACTTAACATTTCATTACCTCTTTTTTATTACTATTAAAAAGCATTTTCAATATGGTTTATTTCGTTATTTTTCAAATAAACTTCAATAACATCAAACCTTATTGGAACTTTTTCTAATTTATTTTTAACTATATAATATTTAGCAACATTTTTTATCTTCATTTTCTTTTTGTAATTTACAGCTTCTGATGGATATCCAAAGTTTATATTACTTCTTGCTTTTACTTCTACAAATACCAATTCTTCATTTAATTTTACTATTATATCAATTTCTCCAAATTTTAATTTGTAGTTGTTTTCTAATATGTAAGCTCCTTTAGACTTCAAATAATTTGTTGCTAATTTTTCACCTAAACTACCTTTTTGTATATTATTCATAAAAATTACCTTTTATTTTGATTTTTTTATAAAGTATAGTCAATACTGTTGTTTAGTATACAATTTTTTAAATGTAACTTTTTAAGCCTTGATAATTAGTTTTCATAAGATTATGATTTAATATATATTAATTTTGGGCATTTGGAGGAAGTATGAAGAGAACATCAAAGAAAAGGAAACTAAAAAATAAGAAAAGTGAAATTATTATAATTTCTGCAATTTCATTGTGCTTATTTTTTATAATGTCATTTTTAGCAGTAAATATATTTAAAGGAAAGGTTTTTGAAATTAATGCAACAAAAATAGCAAATGATCATAGTAGTATGAAAAATGTAACTATAAGTGCAATAGGGGATATAATGGCTCATGATGATCAATTAAAAGCTCAGTTTGATAAAGATACTAATACATATTCATTCGATAATAACTTTAGATATGTAAAACCATATATAGCTAATTCAGATTTAGCTATAGGAAATTTAGAGACAACTTTAGCTGGCCCTAAGGCAAAGTACAGTTCATTTCCAAAATTCAATTCTCCTGATGAATTGGCTGATGCAATAAAAAATAGTGGGGTGGATATAGTATCCACAATAAATAATCATACATATGATAGGGGTTCTGATGGAGTTTATAGAACAATAGATGTTTTAAATTCTAAAGACATAGAACATGTCGGTACTCAAAAAAATGATGAAGACGAAAACTTTTTAATAAAAGATATTGATGGAGTAAAGTTAGGTATAACTGCTTACTCATATGGACAAGTGTATGGAAGTACTACAGCACTTAATGGATTGAATATAGATTATAATGACCTTAACAATTTAAATATTTTCAACTCAAGTTATGTAGATATAGCCTTTAATGAGATTAAAGATACTTTAGACGTTATGAACAATAAAGAAACTGATCTTCAAGCTGTTATACTCCACTGGGGGGATGAATACACAAGACAACCTAATAAATTTCAAAAAGAGTTAGCTAAAAAATTATGTGATTATGGAGTTGATATAATCATAGGTTCTCATCCTCATATGGTACAACCTATTGAAATGATAAAATCTGATGAAAATGATAATGAGACGTTGGTTATATATTCATTAGGAAACTTCTTAAGCAATCAAAGAAATGAAATTTTAAATAAAAAATATACTGAAGATGGTGTTATCGTCAACATAGGTGTAAATAAAAACTTAAATACTGGAGAAACTAAAATTTCAAATGTTGAATACATACCTACATGGGTTAATAAATATAACAATAAAAATGGTAAACTTACATATGAAATAATACCTTTAATAAATGAGAAACAACTTTCTAAAATAGATAATTTACCACTTGATAAGGCAAAAAAATCATACGATAACACTACATCTATAATAGGCTCTTCCGACATTATAAATGTAACAAAATAAAAAAAGCTATTTCAAAATAAAACAATGTAGTAAAAGTTAAAATATAAGGTTTAGCGACTTTTAAAGCATCTTTTTCTCTTTAAATGTATTAAAGGTTAAAATGTAAGGTTTAGCAACTTTTAAAGCATCTTTCCAGCTTTAGGAGCAAAACTTACATTTTAACCTTTTTTATTTTATGCTTTTTTAAATATTACTTTCTCATCTATATCTTTTATAGTTTGACATCCTGTTAAAATCATAGTAGATTCAATTTCATTTATAACCTTTTTAACATACATGTCTACACCTTCACTAAGTCCTCCAAATGAAGCTGTTACAAATGGTCGTCCTATTAAAACTCCATCTGCTCCAAGTCCTAACATTTTAACCACATCAACCCCAGTTCTAACTCCTCCATCTGCAAGTATAGTAACCTTACCTTTAACAGCCGAAGCTATATCTTCAAGTACATCGCACACTCCTGGAGTATGGTCTAAAACTCTACCTCCATGGTTAGATACAACTATAGCATCTACACCAGCTTCTACAGCCATTAAAGCATCTTCCTTAGTCATTATACCTTTTAATATAAACGGTAGGTTTGTAGATGCTTTTAAATCCTTTATAGCATCAATTGACTTTGGTTCTACAGTTTTACCATGCATAGATAAAGTAACTAGTCCACATGCATCTATATCTACTCCTACTGCAAAGGCTCCAGCTTCTTCCGCTAATTTAATCTTTCTTTTTATATCTGAATTCTCCCAAGGCTTTATAAATACTATTCCATTTCCATCAAACTCTTTTATTACTCTTAAATTTTCTATTAAAAATTCATCTACTGCAGTATCTCCTACCATAGGATAAATTTCATTTTTTAAACATCCATCTACAACACTAGTTATATATTCTCTTTCACTTAACTTACCACCCATATTAAGTGTTGTGCCTGTTATAGGCGCAGCAAATATAGGAGCTTTCATTTTTTTCCCAAACATCTCTACCTTTGTGTCTGGATTTTTCACATTATGAATAACCCTCATATTTAATTTTACTTTATCTAAGCTTTCATAGTTTTCTATAAATGCACTTCCAGTACCTTTCCCTCCCATTCCAGGAACTTCACTTGCACAAACTACTCCATTACAAACTTTGCAAACTCTACAGCTTCCATTTAGATTTTCTCTTGCTTGTTTTAACATTTCTTTATAGTCCATAAAAAACATCTCCCTTAGCATAGTTTATAATTAAATTATATCACTATAATATATTTTTTAAAAAACTTCTTCTATGTATAGTTGTTATTCCATGCTCTCTAATAGCTTTGTAATGTTGGTCCGTTCCATATCCTTTATGAGAAGCAAACCCGTACTCAGGATACATTTTATCATATTCATACATTATACTATCCCTTGTAACCTTTGCTAGTATACTAGCTGCAGCTATAGATATAGATTTAGAGTCTCCTTTAATAATAGACTTCTGATCTATACTCACATCTGGAACATGTGCAGCATCAACTAATAAATAATCTGGTGCTTTCTTTAAACAGTTTATAGCTTTTTTCATCGCCATATATGTTGCATTTAATATGTTATATTCATCTATCTCTTCTCTTTGAACTATACCTATTCCATAATCAAGAGCTTGATCTCTTATTATATCAAATAATTCATCTCTTTTAGCTTCACTCAATTTTTTAGAGTCATTTATACCCTCTATCTTAGTTCCTGGTTTAAAAACTACAACAGCTGCAACAACAGGACCTGCTAGTGGACCTCTACCTGCTTCGTCTATTCCTCCAATATATGTATATCCGTTTTCATATCCTTCATTTTCAAATGTGTTTATAAGTTCTAGTCTTTCATTTTCCGCTCTTATTTTATCTAGTTTTTTAGCTAATTTTATAGCTATATTTTTAACTGATTTTCTCTCATCATCCTTTAAAATGTCTATATACTTTAAATATTCATCTGTGCTTATCGAGTCAATAATTGCATTTATTTCCTTAACACTTTTATCTTTCATCTTTTATCTCCTTATTTTTTATCTTTACTTTATATTTTATCAAAAAATTAAAGTGCTTAATATAAATTTAAGCACTTTAATTTTAAATTTTATTAATTACACCCGCTGTATCCACACTTTAAGCAAATACTACATCCTCCTGTATTTGCCATTTGTTCATTTCCACACTCTGGGCATATGAATTTTTCATTTTTATCATCTTCAGTTACACATATTTCTTCTTTTAAATCATTTTCTTTTTTTTCATATTTAGGTTTTTCATTTATAAGTACTCCACTTCGTTTACATCCATCTCTAAATATAGTTACTCCTTTTAAACTGTGTTTCCAAGCCTTAATATAAATCTCATACACATCTTCAACTGTTGTTTCATAAGGAAGATTTATAGTAGATGAAATTGATGCATCAATATATTGCTGCCATGCTTGTTGCATTTTTATTCTGTCTTCATAATCTAAATTCATAGCTGTTACAAATATATCAGGTAAATCTTTTTCATCAGTTATATTTTTTAAATCCATATATTCTTTTACTATAGGAGTATATACTTTGTAATATACATCTTCATCATGTAAACTTTCAGTTTTTCTTATATAAGAAATGTTAAATATAGGTTCAATTCCACCACTTATTCCTAACATAGTAGATATAGATCCAGTAGGTGGTATAGTTAGAAGTTGAGAGTTTCTAAGTCCATATAATTTAACTAATTTTTTTATATCATCATCTATATTATCATTGAAAAATTTAGATTTTAAAATAGCTTCTTTTTTATATTCTTTAAATGGACCATATTCTTTTGCTAGTAATGATGACTGTTTAACTGCTTCATTTAGCATTGTTCTAGCTATGGATTTACATAGATCTATTGATTCATCAGACCCATATCTCATATTCATTTTTATAAGCATATCCCCTATACCCATAACACCTAATCCGATTTGTCTATATTTATCAACACTTATCTTTTGTTCTTGTAATGGATGTAAATCCAGCCCTTCATCTAAAACTTGATTTAGAGCTATTACAGACTCTCTAACACATGCTTTAAATTTATTACTATCAAACGTAGCACTTGTCCCAAATGGTTGTATTACAAACTCAGCTAAATTTATAGACCCTAGTAAACAACTTCCCCCACTTGGTAATGGCTCTTCTGCACAAGGATTTACTCCTGAATAGGCAAATTCTTTATCTTCACTCATAAGATGGTGTTTCTTTATATTATCCCAAAATAATATTCCTGGTTCTGCATAGTCCCAATTATTTTTACATAATTTCATGAATAACTTTTTAGCATCTACTTCCTTTATAACATGTTCATTATTTCCTTCTACTATAAATTCACATCTATAAGTTTCATTATTTTCAACAGCTTTCATAAACTCATCATTTATTCTCACTGATATGTTAGCTTTTGTTATTTTAGTTAAATCCGTTTTTATATCTATAAAATCCTCTATATCTGGGTGACTTACTTCCATTGAAATCATAAGCGCTCCACGTCTGCCTCTTTGACCTATTAATCCTGTAGTCATACTATATAATTCCATAAATGAAACTGCCCCAGTTGTGTTTTTAGCAGAATTATTAACCTTGGCTCCTCTAGGTCTTAATTTAGATATATCAATTCCGACTCCACCACCATAACTAAATGTTCTTGCAAGTTTTTTTGCTGTATCAAATATATCTTCTAAATTATCTTTTGGTGGTTCTAAAACGTAGCAATTTGAGTATGTAACTTTTAATCCATCTTTATATAATCCTCTATTAGCTAAAATTCTACCTGCAAATAGAAACTTTTTCTGTCTTATTAACTTTCCTATTCTAGTATTTTTAGCAGATATTCTGTTTATCCATTCATCAAAGTTTTCTTTATTATATCTATATTTATTTTTCCATATAGATTTTTGTAATTCATCCATATCCCAAGGTTTTTTTCTTATATTAGCTCTTTTCTCTCTATATAAAATATAGTGTTTTGCTACATCTTTTCTATTAGATTCCATAAGTAATACTTCTACTAAATCTTGAATTTCTTCAACATTTAAAGACTTATCACTGTTTTCAAAAATTTCCTCAACTTTATTTGCTATTTCATTTCCTAGATTTTTATCTATTCCTTTTTCACTATTTATTGTTGATTTATAAACTGCATCTGCAATTTTTAATTTACTAAATTTTTCTATACTTCCATCTCTTTTTATGATTTTCTTCATACTATACCTCCAACGTATACATAAAAGTTTCTTTATATAAATACACTTTTTGTCTACTGTATTAAACATTATTTATATATTTTTAATTTTAAATTAATATCTTATACTTAATTTTTAGCATAAAAAAGTCGTTGATAATTTTATCAACGACTTTATGTTTTCTTATATTAACTTTTATTATTCGTATTCTACACTCATGCAGTTACTTGTCTTAACAAAGTTTCCTAATATTCCACCTACTATTGCAGGTACTATCCAGTTAAATCCTATCTTAGCAAATGGTAATACTTCTAAGAATGGTATGTGTACTGGTAATCCATAAGTTTTAGCTAATGAATTAACTACACCTAATATACTTATTATTAAAGTTACATACGCTGCACCTTTTATAGCATTATCATTTTTAATTTGATCTTTAAATAATGTTGTTATTACTAGTAGTATAGTTACTGGGTAAACCATATCAAGTATTGGTGCTGAGAATTTAATTATCATGTCAACTCCAAAGTTAGATACTATAGCACTGAATACACATACAACAACAACTACTACTTCATATTTTAATTTATTGTTAGTAATTTTAGTGAAATACTGTCCTGTAGCTGATGTTAATCCTATAGCTGTTGTTAAACAAGCTAGAGCTACTATTATTCCTAGTATAGCTTTACCTGGATATCCAAGTAATTGTTCTGTTATTCCAACTATTAATGAAGCTTGAGATATTGAGCTTATATCTTGTCCTGCAAAGTTTTGAGATATAGTTGCTCCTAAGAATGTAAGTCCTCCATAAACAAAACATAAAGCCACTCCTGCTACTATACCAGCTTTTATTGTTAAACTTACTTTTTCTGAGTTACTTTCATATCCTTTATTGTGTAAAGATGCAATTATTATAGTTGAGAGTGCAACTGCTCCTAACGCATCCATTGTTTGATATCCTTGTGATACTCCATTTGAAAATACGTTGTCTACTAAAGTGTCTGGGCTTATTTGTCCTAATGGTGTTATTATACCTTTTATTATTAAAAGAGCTAACGCAACAAGTAATGCTGGTGTTAACACTTTTCCTATTATATCTACAACCTTAGATGGTCTTATTGTAAGTAATAACACTATTGCAAAGAATATTATAGAGAATATTACTGGAGATACAGTATTTCCTATTATAGGTTGTACACCCATTTCAAATGTTGTAGCTGCTGTTCTAGGTATTGCTAATAAAGGTCCTAGACAAATCATTATAGCTATTCCTACAACTTTTGATAAAGATTTACCTGCTCTTCCTAAAATCTTATTGACATCTCCTCCGCATTTTGCTGCTGCTGCTATAGCTAGTAATGCTAGTCCTACGTCAGCTAATATAAATCCTGAGAATCCTGTCATCCAACTTTCACCAGATATAAGTCCTAAAAATGGTGGGAAGATAAGATTTCCTGCTCCAAAGAACATAGCAAAAAGTGCAAATCCCACTATAATTATATCTTTGTTCGTATTTTTCATATTAAAGCCCCCTAAAAAATTTCTTTTTATTTAGATTAAATATTCTGAAAATATTATATGATAGTTTTTTCTAACTGTCAATAATATTGTCAATATACAAAATATTATGAATATTCTGTATAAATCTATATATTTCTAGAGTTAAGTTATTCCAAATATTTCAGCCTTTAAGTTAAATTTTTATCATAAAAAATTTTTTTTATGGCTTACCTATAAATGAAAAAAAATAGAGTTTAGACTTTATAAAAATAGCCCCTTTACAGTGAAAACACTGACTTTGAAGGATTCTATTTTTTTATCTAATCTCTATTTATTAAAATAGCTTTAACAATCAATCATGTCTTTAGGTACTTCTAAAGTTATTCTTCCTATCTTACCATCTCTGAATTCATTTAGAACTGTTGTTGCAATTCTTGTATAATCCAACTCATTTTTTCTCAAAATAAGACCTCTTTTAATTCCTATTTTATCCATAGTTTCTATAGGAGTTTCTCCAAGCTCTTCCAGTTTATATCTTTCTTTTAATTTTTCTGGTTCTATTTCCATTAATTTTTCTATTAATTTAAGACCTAAAGTGTCCACGTCTAAAACTTCATCTTTTATAGCTCTACAAAATGCTAATTTTAAAGCTACTTCTTCATCTTCAAATTTAGGCCATAATATACCTGGAGTATCTAATAACTCTAAGTTACCTTTTAACTTAACCCATTGTTTACCTTTAGTTACTCCTGGCTTATCTCCTGTTTGAGTACTTTTTCTTCCTGTAAGCTTATTTATAAGAGAAGATTTACCTACGTTTGGAATTCCAACGATCATTATTCTTATAGGTCTCTCTATTCTACCCTTTTTAACTAAAGCTTCCATTTTTTCTCTAGTTTCATTTTTACATTCTTCTATTATTTTATTTACGCCTTTTCCCTTTAAAGTATCTACTGGGATAGCTTTTATTCCTCTTTTTTTGTAATAATCAACCCATTGGTTTAATTTATTTTGATCTGATATATCACTTTTGTTTAAAACTACAACTCTTGGTTTATCTCCAACAAATCTATCTATATCAGGATTTCTACTACTAAGTGGTATTCTTGCATCTAAAAGTTCTACAACAACATCGACTAATTTTAAGTTGTTTCTTACTAAGTCTTTAGTTTTTTTCATATGCCCTGGATACCAGTTTATATGTAAACTATCATCTCTTAAGTATTCATCTGTCATTCTTTGTATTTTCATATATTTTCTCCTTTTTCTAATATTAAAAACACAAATTATTTTATCTAAACTTATAATTTATATTTATATTTATAAAAATTTATTTTAATCTAATTAATAGTAAAAAAGGAGACTGAAATCTCAGTCCCCTGTATAGTAAAGTTTATTATCTAGCTTCTTTTATCTTAGCAGCTTTACCTACTCTACCTCTTAAGTAGTTAAGTTTAGCTCTTCTTACTTTACCTTTTCTAGTTACTTCTATCTTCTCTAATTTTGGAGAATGAACAGGGAATGTTCTTTCTACTCCAACGTTGAAAGATATTTTTCTTACAGTGAAAGTTTCTCTAGCTCCTCCACCTTGTCTCTTTAATACAACACCTTCGAATACTTGTATTCTTTCTCTTTTTCCTTCAACTATTCTAACGTGTACTTTTACAGTGTCCCCAGGTCCAAAGTTAGGAACTTCATTTTTTAATTGCTCTTGCTCTAATGATCTTAATATTTCGTTCATTTTAATCCTCCTGGTATCATAGACGCTCTTAATTACTTGACCATTTGTAAGCAGAGGAACGCCCGTTTTATTTTTTCAACAGATTTTATTATACTATATGTCCTATTTATTTACAAGCTTTTTTGTATAAATCAGGACGTCTTTCTTTAGTTATTTCAATAGATTTCTCATGTCTCCACTCATCTATTTTCTTATGATTTCCAGATAGTAAAACTTCTGGAACTTCCATTCCCATAAATTCTCTAGGTCTAGTATAATGAGGGTACTCTAATAAATCATCTTTAAATGATTCCTCTTCAAAGGATTCATTTTGACTTAATACACCTGGTATAAGCCTTGAAATTGAGTCTATAAGAATTAGTGCAGGAAGTTCTCCTCCTGTTAATACATAATCCCCTATAGATATTTCATCGGTAACTATAGAATCAATAATTCTTTGATCTATTCCTTCATAGTGACCACATAAAAGTATTACATCTTCAAATGTTGACATTTCACTAGCTATATTTTGATTGTGAACTTTACCCTTAGGAGTTAAATATACAACTCTAGGATCTTTTATATCAAACTTATCTATAATATGTTTATATGTATCATATATTGGTTGTGGAGTCATTACCATGCCTGCTCCACCTCCAAAAGGATAATCATCTACCTTTTTATGCTTATTAGTAGAAAAGTCTCTTATATTGTATATGTTTACTTCAATAATACCTTTTTCTACAGCCCTTTTCATTATACTCTCATTCATATAAGAATTGAATATTTCTGGGAATAGTGTCATTATATGAAATCTCATAATATCACCTTAAAATTAATCTAACATTCCCTTTATAGGGTCTATTATCATTTTTCTTTCTTCTATATCTATTTCAGGTACAAATTTCATAACAGCTGGTATAAGATATTCTTTATTATCTTCACCTTTAATTACATAAACATCATTAGCTGTATATTGTAAAACATCATCTAATACACCTACATGTTTATTATCTACTGTATAAACGTCTATACCAATCATATCAGCAATAAAGAACTCGTCTTCATCTAATTCTTTTGACTCTTCTCTAGATACATAGATATTTTTGTTAACTATCTTTTCAGCCATTTCTACTGTATCTATTCCTTTTATTTTCATTATAACTAAGTTACCTTTATACCTAACATTTTGTACTTTATATTCTGTATTAAGGTCTTTTCCTATATAAAAAGTATCCAAGTCGTCATATCTATATATATCATCCGTTGTGGAGTAAATTCTTACTTCACCTTTTAAACCTTGTGTTTTTACTATTTGTCCTATTTTAAAATGAGTTAATTTATTTTCCATAATCTCACCTTCTTTAAAAATTATGCTTTATCTTTGCGCAATATATACACAGTATATACAAAAAGGACTAGGTTAATACCTAATCCTTTATATTATTTCAAGAGTAACCTTTTTGTGGTCTCTATTTGAAGCAGATTTTATAACAGTTCTTATAGCTTTAGCTATTCTACCCTGCTTACCGATAACCTTACCCATGTCATCAGGGGCTACTTTTAATTTTAAGATAGTTTCTCCATTATTAAAAGTTTCCTCTACTTCAACTGCCTCTGGATTATCGACAAGAGCCTTTGCTATATCTAGTACTAGCTCTTTCATATCAATTCACTCCTAAAAGAAAATTACTTAGCTTGCTTAGAAGCTTCGAACTTTTCCATTACTCCGTTGTTAACTAATAAAGTTTTAACTGTATCAGTTGGTTGTGCTCCACATCCTAACCATTTAACAGCTTTCTCATCGTTTATTTTAACTTGCTTTGGTTGAGATATTGGATTGTAGAATCCTATTTCTTCTATGAACTTTCCATCTCTTGGAGCTCTAGAATCTGCTACTACTATTCTGTAGAAAGGTTTTTTATTTGATCCCATTCTTTTTAATCTTATTTTAACTGCCATATCGACACCTCCGAAAAATTTTTATCTTTTTGTTTTCTAT
Organism: Paraclostridium sp. MRS3W1; assembly: GCF_032465715.1. Classification (NCBI taxonomy): domain Bacteria; kingdom Bacillati; phylum Bacillota; class Clostridia; order Peptostreptococcales; family Peptostreptococcaceae; genus Paraclostridium; species Paraclostridium sp. MRS3W1. The sequence continues at coordinate 18,421 of NZ_JAWDJM010000102.1, forward strand.
TATTTAAAGAAAGGTAAACCGGCAAAGCCTCCCCTTTTCTTCATGCTTTTTTGAGTTCCTGTAAACATCTTCATCATTTTTTTCATCTCATCAAATTGCTTTATAAGTCTGTTTACATCTTGAACACTAGTACCACTACCTCTTGCTATTCTTTTCTTTCTTGAAGCATTTAAGATACTAGGATTTCTTCTTTCTTCTACTGTCATAGACTGTACGATTGCCTTAGTCCTAACAATTTCTTTATTATTCATATCGATGTCCCCAAGTTGATCTTTGACTTGACCCATACCAGGAATCATTTCAATTACCTTGTTTAAAGGACCCATCTTTTGAATTTGTTCCATTTGTTCTAAGAAATCTTCAAAATCAAGATCTTGCTTTTTAATTTTGCTTTCTAATTCCTTAGCTTTTTCTAAATCTATATTTTCTTGAGCCTTTTCTATTAAGCTTAGGATATCTCCCATACCTAATATTCTAGATGCCATTCTATCTGGATGGAAAGGCTCTAAGTCATCTAGCTTTTCTCCCATACCTATAAACTTTATAGGCTTTTGTGTTACAGCCCTTATTGAAAGTGCTGCCCCACCTCTAGTATCACCATCAAGCTTAGTTAAAACTACTCCATCAACCCCAAGAGCATCATTGAAGCTTTGTGCAACATTTACTGCATCTTGTCCTGTCATAGAGTCTACAACCAATAGTATTTCATGTGGCTTAACTTCAGATTTTATATTTTGTAACTCTTCCATTAAAGTCTCATCTATATGAAGTCTACCCGCTGTATCTATTATAACTAAATCGTGGTTATTTTTTACTGCATGATTATATCCAGCTTTTGCTATATTTACTGGGCTTTCTTTATCTCCCATGCTAAACACTGGTATATCTAATTTTTCACCTACAACTTGTAATTGCTTTATCGCTGCAGGTCTATATATATCACAAGCCACTAGTAAGGGCTTCTTACCTTGCTTTTTAAAGTATCCTCCAAGCTTACCAGATGTAGTTGTCTTACCTGCACCTTGTAAACCTACCATCATTATAACTGTTGGTGGCTTTGGCGATATCATTATTTTACTTTGAACATCACCCATTAAACTTGTCAGTTCTTCATTAACTATTTTTATAACGTGTTGTGCTGGTGTCAAGCTTTCCATAACATCTTGTCCAACAGCTCTTTCTTGAACTTTCTTAACAAAGTCTTTAACTACTTTAAAGTTAACATCAGCTTCTAATAAAGCTAGCTTAACTTCTCTCATAGCATCTTTAACATCTTTTTCAGTAAGCTTACCTTTAGACTTTAATTTACCTAAAGCGCCCTGTAGTTTATCTGCTAATCCTTCAAATATCATTTTAACATCTCCCTACATAAATCTTCTATATTTTCTACCTTAGGGATTAAATTAGCACAATCTCTATTTTGCAATAAATCTTGTTTAATGTCAACAACTTTATTATATATGTCTTGTGTAATTTTTTCACGTTCTTTTGACTTTTTAACTAAGCCTAATTTTGCTTCATAATCCTTCAAAATTTTTTCAGAACGCTTTAATGTATCATATATTCCTTGTCTTGAAACACTTAGATTTTCACTGATTTCTCCAAGAGAATAATCTTCATTGTAATAAAGTGATACAATTTCTCTTTGCTTATCAGTTAGAAGCATTTTGTATTGTTCAAATAACAACCCAATTTCTACTAATTTTTCTAGATTCATTATTACACTTCCCACTTGCTTTACTGTAAAGGTTAATTCCTTTACACATTGTATTTTATATCATACTAATAAAGTTGTCAACAATTATTTTAAAAAGCTAATTAGTTCCCAAATAACGCATCTATAAATGCTTTTGAATCAAAATCTTGTAAGTCTTCTACTTTCTCTCCAACACCTATAAGTTTCACAGGAACATCAACTTCAGATTTAACAGCTAAAACAACTCCACCTTTTGCTGTACCATCTAATTTAGTTAAAACTATTCCAGTTATATCAGCTACTTCTTTAAATGTTTTAGCCTGAGATACCGCATTTTGACCTGTTGTAGCATCTACAACTAGTAAAACTTCTTTTTGCGCTTCTGGATATTCTCTATCAACTATTTTGAATACTTTACCTAGTTCATTCATTAAGTTAGTTTTATTATGAAGCCTTCCTGCTGTATCACAAATTAATACATCTGCTTTTCTAGCTTTAGCAGCTTTAACGGCATCAAATATTACAGCTCCTGGATCAGCGCCTTCTTGGTGCTTTATTATATCCACATTACTTCTGTTCGCCCATACTTCTAGTTGTTCTATAGCTGCTGCTCTAAATGTATCACCTGCTGCAAGGAGTACTTTTTTACCTTCTTTAGTGTATCTATTAGCTAGCTTACCTATTGTAGTAGTTTTACCTACCCCATTTACTCCTACCATTAATATTATACTTGGACCAGGCTCTATGTTTAATTTAGAATCTTCTTCGCCTAACATATCGCATATTACAGCTTTTAACTCACCTCTTACAGCTAAAGGATCTGTAATACCTTTAGTTTTTATAGCATCTCTTAGTCCATCTATCATTTCCATAGTAGTGTTTACGCCAACATCTGCTGTTATTAGTATTTCTTCAAGTTCTTCAAGAAGATCTTCATCTATTGTAGTATATGAATTTAAAACAGCATCAATTTTATCTGTTATTCCTTGTTTAGCTTTAGTAAGTCCTTGTTTAAGTCTTGCAAATAAACCTTCTTTTGTAATTTCTTCTTCTACTTCTTCTACTTCTTCTACTTCTTCTACTTCTTCTACTTCTTCTACTTCTTCTACTTCTTCTACTTCTTCTAGCGAAGTTTGTTCAATCTGCTCTTCATTGTCAATCTCTATTATTTCTTCTTTATTTTCTGATTCTTCATCTAAATGATGTTTTTCTTCTAATTTAAACTCTGCACCTTCAACTACAGTTTCTTCCTTGTTTTCTTCTTTAGACTCTACTAGTTCTTCTTTTTGCTCTTCTTCATCAGTAGCTGATTCTTCACTAACTTCGTCGATTTGAATATCTTCTTCAACTACAGTTTCTTCTTCTTTTTTCTTTCCAAATTTGAATAACTTCTTAAACATTTTGCCTCCTTATATTATATCTTCAGTTAATTTTTTAGCTTCTTTTAGATCTAGGCTTATCACCTTAGAGATTGCTTTTTCTTGCATTGTAACTCCATATATATAGTCTGCAACCTCCATAGTACCTCTTCTATGAGTTATAGATATAAATTGAGTATCTTTAGATAGTTCTTTTAAAAACTCTCCAAATCTATATATGTTTGCATCATCTAGTGGGGCTTCTATTTCATCTAGTATACAAAACGGAGTTGGCTTAGCTAGTATTATTGAAAATAATATACTTATTGCAGTAAGTGCTTTTTCTCCTCCTGATAAAAGATTTAAATTTTTCATTTTCTTCCCAGGTGGCTGAGCTACTATTTCTATGTCACTTTCTAGAATATTATCTTTATCTACTATTCTAAGTTCTCCATTTCCTCCACCAAATAATTTTTTATAAACAACTTTAAAGTTTTCATTTATTAAAATAAAGTTTTCATTAAACTCTCTTTTCATATTTTCTTCTAGTTCTTTAATAAGTTTATATATAACTTCTATAGATTCTTCTAAATCTTTCTTTTGTTCACTATAAAAATCATATCTTTCTTTTATTTCTTCATATTCTTTTATAGAGTCTATATTTACATTTCCAAGACTTTTTATTTGTCTTTTTAGGTTTTCTAGCTCTTTTTTATCAATAACTACAGATTCATCTTTTAATGACTTTGCTTCCTCTAAACTTAATTCGTATTCTTCTATAAGTTTAGCTATATAATTTTCTTTAGATGATCTTAGTCTTTCTATTTTATTTTCTATCTTAAATAAACTTTCTTTAACTTCTATATACTGTCTATCTATATTTTTAGATTCAGTATTTATAGCGTCTCTATTTTTCTTAATAGAATCTTTTTGTTCTTTTTTTAGACTTAATTTTTTATTTTCATCTATAATTTGATTCTCCAAGTTTTCTTTTTCTGAAGTTTCAATTTTAATCTGATCTTGAATTTTAACAGTATTAGATTTACTTTCTTCAAGTTGTTCTTTTGTAGTTTTAAGGACATCATTTTGTGATTTTATTTCTTTTTGAATTCTATCTATATCCTTTATTGTAGCTTGGTGAATTTGATTTAATTTAGCATATTCTATATTTAAATCGTCAAATCTGCTTTTATCTACTTCATAAACATCATTTATTTCTTTTAATTTTGAATTTAATGTGTCTATTTCATTTTTATTTAACAGATGCTTTTGTTCTATTTCATTTATATTTTCTTTTAATGCCTTAGTTTTTGTTAGTGTATATTCTAAATTTTCACCTAAACTTAACTTCTCATTTTCAAATTTATTTAAGTTATTATTTAAATTTGAAACTTCGTCATTTGCGCTTTTTATATTTGCATTAATAACAACTACACTTTTATCACTTTCACGTAATTCATTATTTATTTTTTCGATTTTTGTAAGGTTCGAATCTATAGAACCTCTTAAACTAGTTTTCTCTTGTTCTAATGAATTTAGTTTTTCTTTTTCTTTTTCTATATTCTCTTTAAACTCTTCTATCAATCTTTTTCTTGAAAGTATATTTCCATTAGTTCTTACTGTTCCTCCAGTTAAAGATCCTCCTGGATTTAGAATTTCTCCATCTAAAGTTACCACCTTATATCTATGGTTAGTTTCTCTAGCAAACTTTATAGCTTCATCCATGCTTCCTATAACTATCGTTCTTCCTAAAACATTTTCAATTATATTTTTATACTTTTCATCAAACTTAACTAATTCACTGGCTATACCTATGTATTTAGTACTGCTTTTTATTGCATTTTTATCTGTTTTATTAGATTTAATTATATTTAAAGGTAAAAATGTAACTCTTCCTAAATTATTTTTCTTTAAGTAATTTATAGCGTTTTTAGCGCTATTTTCATCTTTAGTTATTATATTTTGCATATAACTTCCAAGCGATGCTTCTAGTGCTTTTTCATATTTTTGACTAGATGATATAACCTGACCTAATGCTCCATATATACCTTCTAAATTTTTATTCTTTAACACTTCTTTTACACCTTTATTAAATCCTTCATAGTGCTTTTCCATATCAGTGTATATGTTTAATTTAGAGTTATACTCATTTATTTTAAGTTTAGAGCCTTGTATATCACTACTTACTTTGTCATATTCTATTTTCAGAGAATTTACCTTTTTATTAATATCTTCAAATTCTTGTTTTAAGCTTTCTATTAAACTTAATTTTTCTTGTTTTTTAGAATTAAATTTCGATATTTCATCTTTTTTATTACATATATTTTTTTGTATATGTTCTATATCTATATCTATGGTTTTAGTTCTATTTTCTATATTCTCAATATTTGCATTTAAAGTAGATAGTTTATTTGCACTATTTTGTTTAATATCTAGTAAGTTTATTATTTCATCTTTTAAAGTTTCAATAGTCTGACTTACTTTGTTTATGCTTTCTTTTTTATCTTTATTCTTTATTTCAACTTCGCCTATTTTATTTTCTATATCTTTTAAATTTTTAAAAGCATTATCTTTGCTTTCATTTAATTTTTTTAATTCTAAACTATCATCATTTATTTTTTTATTTATATAGCTAATTTCATTTGTATATCTTTGTATATCACTGTTACAATTTTTTATCTTTTCATTAAGAACGCTAAGTTCTGAATATTTTTTGTTTATTACACCTTTTATAGTGTTTATATATTCAATAGTCTTGTTTATTTTAACATCAATTTCTTCAAGTTCCTCATCACAATCAGTTATAGATTTTTCTAAAGTTTCTTTTTTAGATTTAACTGAAACCATTTGATCTTTCAGAACTTTATCATGATTTAATGTTTCTTTTGCTTGAACCTCTAATTCTTCAATTTCACTTATATAACTATTTACTTCAATTTTTTTTAACTCTTCTTTTATTTCTAAATATTTTATAGCTTTTTTCTGTTGAGTTTCTAAAGGTTTTAACTGATTCTCTATCTCAACATATATATCTTCTATTCTATTTAAGTTTTCTTTTGTATTCTTTAGGTTTCTTTCCGCTTCTTGTTTTTTATATCTATATTTTGATATTCCACAGGCTTCATCAAATACTTTTCTTCTATTCACAGGGTTATTGCTTAAAATTTCATCAACTTTACCTTGTTCTATTATAGAATATCCATCTTTACCTATTCCTGTGTCTAATAGTAATTCTTTTATATCCTTTAATCTACAAGACTTATTATTTAAGAAAAACTCACTTTCCCCACTTCTGTAAGCTCTTCTTTTTATAGTAATTTCACTATATTCTATGTCTAATTTTTTGTCACTATTGTCTATAGTTAATGCTACCTCACAATAGTTCATTGCTTTTTTTGTATCTGTTCCGGCAAATACTACATCTTCTAGCTTATCGCCTCTTAAACTTTTTATACTTTGCTCCCCTAATACCCATCTTACTGCATCTGATATATTACTTTTTCCACTTCCATTTGGGCCAACTATAGCTGTTATACCTTCGTTAAAAAGCACATCTGTTTTAGTTGGAAAGGATTTAAATCCTTTAAGTTCTAATCTTTTTAAATACAATACCTTTCTCTCCCTTCAAAATAAAACTAAAGGTTGTATATATCGCTTAATTTCATATATATTTCTTTTGTATTAAACTTTATAGTTTTTTCATCATCTAATACAAATTCTAATTCATTTATATCTAAATTTGCTTCCTTAGTTTTTAATAAAACATCGTATTTTTCTCTTATTTCTATTACATTAGATTTTTTATTTCCTAATATTCTAGATACATTTCTTTTATTAACTAAAACTACTAAATTTTTCTTAACCTCATATGTTTTAATTAAGTATTCAATAAAATCTCCATACATCTTACTTTCAACTAACTCTCTATAAGCTGGATGGTATGGACCTGCAAGAACTTCTTTTCCTATTGCTATATCTTCAGTTGCTTGTAATCCAACTCTAATTACATTTATATTGTTTATATAAAATAAAACCAAAACTTTTTTTACTATATCTATACTTTTCTCAAGTGTAAATGAATTATATTTACCTTCCTTTAATAGCTTTTCAAGACCTGTCTCTTTAACTACTAAAGTAGGATATACTCTTACGCAATCCGGTTTTAATTCTATAAATTTTTTTGCTGTTTTTATGCATTTTTCTTCTGTGTCTGATGGTAACCCTACCATCATCTGTAATCCTAAATTTATACCATAATCCTTTATAAGCTTTGAACTTTTAAATACATCTTCATCACTATGACCTCTTACACTATCTATCAATACTTTCTCATCTAAGGATTGAACTCCAAGTTCTATAATACTTGTTTTGTATTCTTTTAGCATAGTTAGTATTTCATCATTTATACAATCAGGTCTCGTAGACATCCTTATATCATCTACGATATTTTTATCTACATATTCCTTAGCTACAGAAAGTAAGCTTCTTTGAACATCCATATCTATAGCAGTAAAACTACCTCCAAAAAATGCAATTTCAATACTTGCATCTTTATCTATTGTAGTTAAATATTCTTCAATTATATTTCTTACATCTTCACTTGTAATATCTGTGCTTACTCCAGTAATTTTCTTTTGATTACAGAAAATACAATCATGAGGGCATCCCCTATGAGGCACAAATATAGGTATAATTCTCTTTTTCATATTAAATCATCCTTCTTAATGCTTGTTTTGCAGCTGATTGTTCTGCCTCTTTTTTGCTCTTACCTTCTCCTCTTCCTAAAACTTCACCGTCTAGAGTAACTTCCATTACAAATCGTTTGTTATGGTCTGGTCCAATTTCTTCTACTAAGTTATATGAAATTATACTTTCACCTTTACTTTGTACAACCTCTTGTAAATGAGTCTTATAGTCTCTGAAGATTCTTCCTTTTATAGAGTCTTGAATTATAGCTTCCATGTGATCTAATATAAATTCTTTTGCATTTTCAATTCCGCCATCTAGGTATATTGCAGCTATTACAGCCTCAAATGCATCGGCTAGTATAGATATACGATCTCTACCTCCTGTAGCTTCTTCTCCTCTTCCTAAAAGAATGTGGCTTCCTAAATTTATTTCTTTAGCAACGTCACTTAAAGACTCTTCACAAACTATATTGGCTCTTAATTTTGTTAACTCACCTTCTGGTAAATCTTGTTCCTTTTGGAATAAATAATCACTTATTACTATTCCTAACACTGAATCTCCTAAGAATTCTAATCTTTCATTGAATGAATAAGATTTATTCTCATTAGAGTATGAACTATGTGTTAATGCCTCTAATATAAATTTTTTATTTTTAAATTTATATTTAATAATATCTTCAAATTTTGATATATTAACTAATATACTTGATTTTATTTTCATTTATTTACCTCCATTTAAATATCTATAGACTATAGTGTACTATTTTTCTAAAATTATTGCAAAACATAATATAAACTTTTTTACACCCAAAAAACTTAATATAGCTATAGCTAAGTGCCATAAACTATACATAACTTTTTAGCAAGTGTCATTTAATTAGGCGTAAAAATTCACTTCGTTCATATCGCCAACGACTTAGTCCGTTGCTCAAAAAGCTTTTTTACGCCCAAAACATTTGATATAGCTATAACTAAGTACCATAAACTATCCATAACTTTTTAGTAAGTGTCATTTAATTAGGCGTAAAAAAGCCTATGAATCTTATATAACTTCATAGGCTCTATAAATTCTTTACTTATACAGTTTTATTTTTCATCATGACAATCGCAATCACATATGCATTCATCTGAGCATTCACACTCATCTTCTGATGATAATATAACTGCTTGACAATTAGGGCATACTATATCTATGTCTTCATTATATAGTAGGTCCTCATCTATCTCTACAAAATCATTACAATTAGGGCATTCCATTTCTATGTAGTTATATTCTTCATCATCATCTTCATCGTCTTCATCTTCTTCTTCGTATATATCATCTTCTATATCTGATAAATCTTCGTCTATAGATTCTACATAATCTATAAGTTCTATTTGTTCTTCTTCTAATTCTACTATTGCATCTGCAAAACTTTCTAAAACATCTACTATTTTATTTATTATTTTGCCTTCTTTTGTTTCTTCACTTATTTCTAATCCCTCTGCAAGACCTTTTAAGTATGCAACTTCTTCATATAAATATTTCATTAAAACCCCTCACTTTCCTTATTTTTTTGTATAAATTTAAAAGCCCATATATCTATTATTAGATATATAAGCTTTTATATTCATAAATTATTAAACTCTTGATAAATATTCTCCAGTTCTTGTATCTATCTTTATTCTATCTCCTGTATTTATGAATAAAGGTACTTGAACTACTGCACCAGTCTCAACTGTAGCTGACTTAGTAACGTTACTTGCAGTATCTCCTTTGATTCCTGGCTCTGTTTCAACTATTTCAAGTTCTGCAAAGTTTGGAGCTTCTACTTGGAATGGTTGCCCTTGGTAGAATCTTATTGTTGCAGTTTCATTTTCTTTTAAGAATTTGATTGCATCTTCAACTTTTTCATAGTCTAGTGGTATTTGCTCGAAAGTTTCGTTATCCATAAAGTAGTATAACTCACCATCATTGTATAGATATTGCATTTGTCTAGTGTCTATATGAGCTTTAGGGAACTTGTCACTTGGGTTAAAAGCTTCTTCTCTTATTGCTCCTGTTTTTAAGTTTCTGTACTTAGTTCTGACAAACGCAGCACCTTTTCCTGGCTTAACATGTTGGAAATCAACTATTAAACATGGTTGACCATCCTTCTCAAACGTTACACCTTTTCTAAAATCACCTGCTGTTACCATATGTGTCCCTCCATAATTATACTTAAAATTCTAATTCTATTAATTCCTTTGGTGATGAATTTAATACTTCACATCCATCTTCTGTTATTATAAGTAGATCTTCAATTCTTACACCACCAAAATCTTCTATGTATATACCTGGCTCATCACTTATAACCATATTAGGCTTTAATAACTTTTCTCCTAATGTATTAACATTTGGAAGTTCATGTACATCAAGGCCTATTCCGTGTCCTAAGCCATGACCAAATTTATCACCATATCCTTTTTCAATTATATATTGTCTTGCGATATTGTCAAGTTCTATTCCACTCATATTAGCTTTCGCAGCTTCTATAACCTTTAATTGAGCTTCTAATACTATATTGTATATTTCCTTTTGCTTTTCATTAGCTTTTCCTACAACTATAGTTCTTGTCATATCTGAGCAATATCCATTATATACACATCCAAAATCTATTGTTACGAAATCGCCTAACTCTATAACTTTATCGCTAGCTACTCCATGAGGCATAGATGATCTTTTTCCTGATGCTACTATAAAATCAAATGATACTCCAGTTGCACCTTGTTTTCTCATGAAAAACTCAAGCTCTAAAGCTACGTCACTTTCCTTCATTCCTGGCTTAATAAATCCTAATATATATTTAAATCCATTATCTGCAATTTTAGAAGCTTGTCTTATAACTTCTAATTCTTTTTCATCCTTTATAGCTCTTAAATCTAGCATTAATCCTTTTAATGGAACCATTTCTGTACTAGATAAAGCTTCTTTATAATTTGAATATGTTGAAAAACTCATTTTATCATCTTCAAATCCTAATCTTTTCATATCCATTTCTTTCAAGAAATTTGTGATTGGGTTTGTTCTAGATATTTCAACTATTTCAAAATCCTCTGTTTGATTTTTAGCTTGTTGTGTATATCTAAAGTCTGTAAATAATATGTTTTTTTCTTTAGTTATTATTATAGAACCAGCAGTTCCTGTAAATCCAGATATGTATCTTTTATTTTTAGACTCTTCAATTAAAATTGCATCTAAGTTTAATCTTTCCATCTCTGCTCTTAATTTTAAAACTCTATTTTTCACCTATACCCACCTCACAATTTATTATTGCATTTACCCCTAAAATATATCCATAAAATCCAAATCCTGTAATTTGTCCTATGCATGCACTAGCTGTTACGCTTTTTTGTCTAAATTCTTCTCTTTTGTGCACATTTGATATATGTACTTCTACTACTTTAGTACTAATAGATTTTATGGCATCTGCTATAGCATAGCTATAATGTGTAAACGCGCCAGGATTTATAATAATTCCATCAAAATTACAATTAGCCTCATGTAATTTATCTATTATACATCCTTCATGATTACTTTGAAAAAATTCAAAATCAATAGTATCTTTAAATGTTTGTTTTATGCTATATTCTAAATCTTCTAATGTATTTTTCCCATATACATCAGGTTCTCTTTTTCCTAACATATTTAAATTAGGACCATTAATTATTAATATTTTTATAGCATCCACCAACCTTTTGATAAAAACTCGTTTATACTCTATATAATAACATATTTTGTTAAATATAAACAAGTATCTCCCTAACTACTTGGACTATATTTTTATCATCAATATTTATTTTGATATCTGAACATTTTCTATATTTTTCATATCTGTGATTTAATAGTTCTTGGATATAGTTTTTTATATCATTTATATCTTTTAGTTTCGGTCTTTTGTCTATTTCATTTTCTAAATTGTTAACTATAGTATTAACATTTCCATCTAACCATATTACAGTTTTCATATTTTTTAAAACTTTAGCACTTCTTTCATTCTCTATAATTCCACCCCCAGTAGATATTATAGTATTTTCTAGACAAGATATTTCTTTAAGTAAGTCTGATTCTTTCTCTCTAAAATATGCTTCTCCATGTTCTTTGAAAATTTGGTTTATTGTTTTATTTTCTTTTTTTTCAAGTTCTAAATCCATATCTAAAAAATCCATACCTTTAATTCTAGCTAATTCCTTTCCAACTGTAGTCTTTCCAGTCCCCATAAATCCAATTAAGATTATATTTTTCATACAAGTTCTCCTATATCATCATTGTATATTGAAAATTCAACGCAATGTTTTTGTTTATTCTTAGATAGTTCTAATTTTATATTAACAATTCTACCATCTTTTTCTTTAGATATGTATATGTCATCTATATAATCTCCTACTTCATATCCTGATTTGTATCCCATTCTCTTTATAAAAAGCTTCTTAGTTTTTTTATTTAAAAATAGTTCATCGCAGTCATTGCATTCCAAATTTGTTTTGGATTTATAGTAAATAGATTTTACTTTTGTAAATTCAAGCTCCTTACCAGTTAAAATTTGACTATTTTCTGTTTTTACATCAGTTATTTCTATATCTCCACTTAGCTCTTTTTCCATATGCTTTTGAATTTCTAAACCCTGCTGTTGTATTTCTATGCTACTGTAGATTCTTTTGTACATATTCATTGAAGTAAATAATAAACTGTATAATATAATTAATACGATACTCGTTATTAACATAGATATTGAAATTTCTAATATAAGATAACCCTCTCTACGTTTCATACATATCCTCTTTTAATAAAACTCTTCCGCTAAATGGAATTATAGTTATTTTTATTTTTCTATCTTTTGAATCAATTATTATAGTTTCTCCTTTTGAGCTAAGTGTTCCATCTGATTTGAATTTTATTGTTGATGATGGATATGATAAACTCGAATTTTTAGGCAGGTATACCGTTTTCATTATGTCGGTATTTTCTTTTATTACATATCTAGGATTATCTTGTGTACTAATATTTTCTAGAAAAACACTAAGATTTCCATTTGAATTCATACTTCTAACATATCTTATATCTCCTACTAGCTGTCTTGCAAAAGAATCCATTTCATATTTTTGTGATTTTTCTTTTGGAAAACTTATCATTAATATAGTCATAATTATTCCTATACCTATTACAACTTCAACTAAAGTCACATTCCTTCTCTTTTCATTTCTCTAAGTCTCCTTATAATTGTATTTGAATACCCTCTTTTCATTTTCTTCGGTTGATTTAATATTTATTTTTACTGAGCATATAGCAGTTTTCTTAAAGTTGCTATCTTCTTTTTTTGATTCTATATCTAATTTTATATAACCATCGTCTAGGTAAATGTCATTATTTACAACTCTTATTTTTAATTGATTATCTCCCATAGATTCTATAGATTTTATTATATTTATTTTGTTATTTCCTAAAAAGTGATTTTTAAAATTGCATTCTAAATCATTCTCTTCTATATTATTTTCAATTAAATTATTAACTTCTTCTACAATTTTGCTACATCCTAAATTTATGCCTCCTTTTACCTCATATTCCATCTTCACTGACTTTTCCTTTGTAGAAACTATATCATTATTTGTTTTAACCAGTTCTATACATCCTAAGCATATACAACTTAATATAAAGCAACACAATAATGTTACTATCATCACTGATCCATTTCTTTTTTTCATGTTCTCACCACATAACTATCTATCATCATTTTTTTGTCTTCACAACTAACACAAACAGAAACACGATAACAATTAAAGTAATCTCTTTCTTTTATCACTTCTGATTTTACAGTGTATCCTTCAATATTTTTGCTAGTCCTTTTAAATAAATTTTCTTCTTTATTGTTTTGAATTCCATACTCTATACTACACATTTCTTTTTTTGCCAAATTTATCATTTTACTTGTATTGTATGATTTTTCTAAATTAAAAACACTAGTTGAAAATATACTTACAACTAGTGATGCCATTATTCCTATTAAGCTTAAAGATACAATATTCTCTAAAATTAAATATCCGTTTCTCTTATGTTTATAGTTATACATTCTTTAGTATATCCTTTAACTTTTCATGCTCATTCGCAGAAATACCTGTCCATATATTAAATCCTTGTACAGCTTGATTTATAAGCATATCTATTCCATATACAATATCAAGTTTATTTTTTTTAGCCCAAGAAATAAATTTAGTTTCATGAGGATTATAAACAATGTCACATACAAGTATATCTTTATTAATTAAATTGATGTTTTCATCTATTGGACAACTATCTTTATCTTTATCCATTCCAATAGGCGTCGTATTAATTATTATATCTATATTTTCTAAATCATCTTTAGTTATTTCATCTGTTGAAAATTTTGAATTTATGCCAAAACTATCAATTAAAACATCAGATATTTCTTTAGCATTTTTTATAGTCCTATTTCTTAAATTTATTTCTTTAGCTCCATTTGATGCCATTTCTACAGCTATACTTCTAGCAGCTCCTCCCGCTCCTATTATTAAAACTTTTTTATTGTAAATATCATAGCCCTTGTCTGTTATTGATTTTACAAACCCAATACCATCAGTATTGTATCCAATTAACTTTCCACCTTCATTTTTTACAGTATTTACAGCTCCAATCAATAGAGCATTCTTATCTACTGCGTCTAAATGTTTAATTATTTCCACCTTATGCGGAATAGTTACATTGCATCCTTTAATATCTAAAGCTTTAATTCCTTTTATAGCATTTTCCAATTCATCACTTTTAACATTAAAGCACATGTATTTCATATTCAGATTATTTTTTTTTATTAAATAGTTATGTATATTAGGTGAAAAACTATGTTCAACAGGACTTCCTATTAAACATAATAAATTAGTCTTTGCATTTATATCCATAATTACCTCCTGTTAGCTTTTATTTCCATTTGTTATATATATTATACAGCTTTGATTGTTCTTTTTTAAACTCAAAATAGGATATCTCAAATTTAAATTTGAGATATCCTATTTTAGATACTAAGGTATTATAAATTATCTGATTTATGGATAAGTTATAATACCAACTGCTAAACTTGAGCAACGGACCTGATTTTCAAGGTCGTTGGCGACATGAGCAAAGCGAATTTTTATAAAGCATTTATCATAGAGTATTCAGCGTATATAGATTCTTTATTTAGTGTACAAATTTTCTTTTCATTATAGTCTAAGCTTTCTTTAATATCTAGGTTTATATCTATCTCTATACTATTTTTATTTTCAACTATATTTATTGTACCTCCATAAATATTGATTATAGATTTTGCAACTTCTACATTCATGTTTATATTATCTCTGGATTGATTGTTTAGACATATATCTTTGTCATATAGCCCTATATTTTTTATATATATATTTAAGCCTTTTACATTATCTAAAAGCTCAATATATATAGTACTATTTTGTTTTGACTGTTTTATCAATTTACTAAAAAGTAGTAATATTATTCTTTCTATATCATAAGGATCTACTCTTACTAGTTTTTCTTCTATATTTGTATCAAATATAAATTTTATTTTATCATCTATTGAATATTTATTAATTTCAATTATTATGTCTTCAACTAAACTTACAACATCGTAACAATCTACTTCTGGTTTGTAAAAATCAGCTTCTAATTTAGTTAGTGTCATTATATTTTCTATAAGTCTTAAAGAAATATAACTTTGTTTTTTTACTGAATTCGTAACAGTAGCTATCAATCCGCTTTCATTACTTAAAATATCATCTTTGAAAACAGATTGAATGAGTTGATTAGATGACATTATTAAATTTAATGGAGTTTTTAATTCATGAGACATATTTATAAAAAAATGATTTTTTTGTTTATATTCTAGTTTTTTCTTAGCTATTTCTCTTTCTATATTTTCAGCCTTAACTTTTTCAGTTATATCATTCATTATACCTATACATGTCATTTTATTATTTATTTCCAGGGTAATTCCCCCTAGTTCTACATCTATATATTTTCCTTTTCTATTTTGTATCTTATGTCGCATAAATTTGACATCTTGTCCGAATTTATTTAAAACCCAAGAAATGTCTTTAATTATATGGCTATCATTAAATTCATTTAAACTGTCAAAACCTGACATATTCAAAAGTACTTCATTTACATAAGTAGTTTTTTTATCTTCAAAATCATATATATATATTCCTTGAGGAATAGCATTAACTAAAGATATGTAATTTTGGGCACTTTGTTCTATGCTTTTCAAAAGCACATTATACTCTGTAGTATCCCTTATTATCGCTATATCTTTTTTTATATTGTTTTCTTCAAAACTAGCTTTATTTATATTTAAGTATTTTTTAGTATCTGTATTTAAATATCCTTCAAAACTTCCTTTTGATTTCGTATTTAAAATAAAATCTTTTAATCTATCTTCATATATATCAATTTCTAAATTATTATTATTGTTGTATGTAATTTCATTATCCCTTGTCACCACAATAGTATGAGGTATAGTTTCTATAGTTTTTTTATACTTTATTTTGTTATAATTAATTATTTTCTGTGAATATTTTTTATATGTTATATCAGTCATTATACATATAACTCCAATTATTCGATTGTTCACTTTTAATGGAGTATACTCACAGTCAAAGTATCTATTGTCTTTGCTAATTATCTCTCTATTTAGCTTAATCCCTATATCATATACCTTTTGTACATCTAATAATACATCCGTACTATTTTCTATACTCTTATTTAAAAAATGTGAAAACTTTATTTTGTAATTGCAACATGAGTATTCTTTCCAAACATTCGAAAAACTGCTATCTTCATTTGAAATATATCCGTACTTATCTATTAAAATTACACACTTGTTATTTTGTTCTAATATTATATTTAAAATTTCTTTTTTATTGTTTAATATATCCAATAGTTTTTTTGTTTCTTTTTTGCTAGCTTTTAAATTGTCGTTTTTACCTTTAATTTTATTTTTAAGAATCTTTAAATCAATTACTAGATGACTGTTCTTGTCCCTATCTTTTTTTGAATATCTCCTTAAAACTATAAAAAACAATCCTATACTTACAAATGCATTCATTACTATGTTAAATTGTAAAAAATTTTTGTTTAAAAATATTATTAATAAAGATATTAAACACAAAGAGCCTATTTTAAGCTCTCTGTATTTGTATTTTTTAATATTAAAATTGTAAATAGATTGTATAACCATAAAACTACTAATAGTAGCAGCCATATATAAATATGTTGATTGCTTTAAATTTATAAAATTCAAAACTATAGATATTATCAACATTGAACTCATAAAAACTTTATTTTTTCTAGCATACGAGGAAATATAAAATCCACTAGCTAGTAAAATTGATATATTTAATATATATATCAGCTTATATCCCATAATTTACGCCCCCTATGTATTTATGGCCTTATTAGAAATATATATCAGCAAACTCTATATGCATATTTTCAAATATAGAATCTTTTAATACATTTGTATTAACTAATTTTTTTTCATCTATATTTTCAAACTCTTTTAATGAAATTATAAACTCGCTACCTTTACCTTCCTCACTATTTACATTTATATCCCCACCTTGTAATTTTAAAAATGCTTTTACTAAGGTTAATCCAACTCCACACCCTTCTGTATTTCTAGATAAGGTTTTATCAACTTGTCCAAACTTAGTGAATATAAATTTCAATCTATCTTTAGGTATCCCTACTCCATTGTCCTTAACGGCTATATTTATAAAATCATTTTTTTTGTATATATATACTTCTATCAAGCTCCCAATTTCACTAAATTTTATAGCATTAGAAATTAAATTTAAAATTATTTTTTGAACTTTATCTAAATCTATTTTTAAAATACTATAATTTATATCACTATTAAATTTAATATATACACCTTTATCGTTTAAATAGCCATTCACACAATCTACGATATGTTTTGTAAGATTTATAATGTCACAGTACACAAATTCAACACCGCAAACTCCATTTTCTACATCTACAATTTCATTCATGTTGTTTATAACTCTTTGTAATCTATAACAGTTTTGTTTAACTAATTTTGTGTAATTTTCTATATATTTGGAGTTAAATTCAGATTTATTTTGTTCTAATATATTATTCATATTAGCTATATTATTTATAGGGTCTTTTAGTAATTTAGATGTGTTTATTAAAAATTCATTTTTTACATGATGTTGAGCATTTACTAAATCGAGTTCTTTTATAGCTTCTAAAACTCTTTCTTCATTTTCTAGCAGTCTTACTATAGCTAATAACTGTTGTTCTTCCTTTCTATCTATAATAGTTATACTTGCAAAACAACTTTTACTTTTATCTATTTCATACCTTTTAGTTTCTCCATAGTATTCATTGGAAATATAATCATTTATAAATTTATTTATGCTATCCATTTTAACTTTCTTTAAAATTTTTATCATGGATTTATTTTGATATACATAGTCTTTACTGTCTTTATCTATAACTACAATTCCGTCTGGTAAATTTTGTGCTAGTGCTCTATATGTTTTTTGATTTGCTTCTAATTGTTTAAGTGCTTCTTCCATTTCTGTTATGTCTACAATTATGCTCAATAAAATATTTGAATCGTCAGTTTCTATTTTTGTAGTTATCAACTCTATAAAAACGTTATCTACAGTTTTAAATTTATTTATGCATTTGCTTACTTTTCCAAGTTTTACTTCTTCTAAACTTTCATTTAATTGATTTATTTCATTCATGTGTATTTTACTTTTTAAATTTTCTAAGCTAATTTTACCTCTATTATTTTCTATTTTTAGTATTTTAAAAGCTGAGTCATTTATATACTTTATATCATTCATATCATGAATTATAACTCCATCAGTTAAAACATCCATAAGCTTTCTATATTTTTCTTCACTATCATTTAGTTGCTTTTGAATTAGAGTACTTTGTGTTATATCATTAAATATACATATTTTGATTTCTTTATTTTCTCTTATTTCTTTTGTACATATAAACCTATATACCTTTTCTTCTTTATCATACAAGTTTATTGACTCAAAACTATTTATTCCTACTTTATTAATCATATCTATACACTCTTGCCCATTTTTAAAATTAGTGCATAAATAATTTAAAATATTAACCTTATTTAGATTAATATTTCTCCAAGAATTCTGATTACAGTAAATAATATTATTTTTTTCATTTAACATAACTATAGGCATATCAGACTCTTCAATAGATTTGTTTATATTTTTTTCTATTTTTAACGTATCTTCTTTATATTCAAATTGTTTTACTGCTTCATTTTTTATATTTAAGTTCAGTACGCTTATATTTTCATTTAATTTTTTTAGTTTTTGTATGTTTTCATCGAGTTTTTCTTTTTTAATTTTCATATTGTCTAGTATAAAAAACTTACATATAAGTAAATTCATTAAAATATTCAAAGATATATATATATTGAAATTGATCCATATATAAATTAAACTTATAATATTTAATGTAACTATAGATATAAACTGTATGTTTTTAATCTTTAATTTGTGCCTTATAAAGCAAAAATACATAGATTTTATAAACGTGTATACGGCTAATATATACATATCTATTTTTGTAAATTTATAATTGTTAGAAATTATATATACATATATCAAAACTTCTACAAAATATATAAAATTTATATATTTTGTATTTTTAATTTTTTCAAAAAAACCTATGTGTATACCATTTACGAGTGCAGCTATCATAATGATTAAGTTTATATCCAAGATTCTCCCAAAATTACTTGTATAATTAATCATATATTCCCACCTTTTATCCCTTAATTTACTATTTACAATTATATTAGCAGATACTTTCCAAATATTTTGTCATTTCTTGAATAAGCAAAAAATAATTTTTAGTGATTAAAGTTTCTTAAGCGCAAAAAAAGCCTTAATTAAGGCTTTTTTCACATTTTAATTCTTTTCTTAACTTTTTCAATGCTCGTTTTTCTATTCTAGAAACATATGATCTAGAAATATCCAACTTTTGAGCAATTTCTCTTTGTGTTTTATATCCAAGAGGCGTTAATCCATATCTTAACTTTACAATTTCTCTTTCTCTTGGACTTAATATATTTTCCAATTTTTCATAAAGCTTACTGATTTGAACCTTTAACTCTACTTGGTCCAAAATATGGTCTATATCAGTACCAAGCACATCAATTAAACTTATTTCATTACCTTCCTTGTCAGTGCCTATAGGGTCTTGTAATGAAACTTGCACTTTATTTTTCTTATTAGTTCTTATGTTCATTAATATTTCATTTTCTATACATTTTGACGCATACGTAGCTAATCGAGTTCCTTTTTCCACATTATAAGTTTCTATAGCTTTTATAAGACCTATAGTACCTATAGAAATAAGATCATCTTGATCTTCAGTTGAGTTATTATATTTTTTTGCTATATGCGCTACTAATCTCATGTTTCTTTCAATTAATACTTCCTTAGCTGATTCATCTTTTTCTAATTTAAATTTAGTTAGATAATTATACTCTTCTTCAGGAGTTAAGGGTTTTTCAAAAGATTTTAATATAGTCAATCAGGCCACCCCTTTCTTCCTTCCATGTCATTTTAAATTATATGAAAGTGGCCTGATAAAATTGCTTGTATAAAAAAATTTATTTTAATATAGTTTCACAAATCTCTTTAAATAAAGGTGTTGCAGGCTTGCTAGAATCCTTCGTACCTTCAATTATTACAGTTATTGCATATTTGGGATTTTCCTTAGGGTAAAACCCTGTTACCCATCCATGTGTTATTATTTTTTTACCCATAGTTTTATCCGCATTTTCTACATTAATAGTAGCCTGAGTTGTTCCTGTTTTTACTCCACTTCCTTTTTCTAATGTAGCTAATTCTTTTGCAGTTCCTTCACTCGCTACGGACTTCATCATATTTTTTATTTTACTTACAATATATGGAGATATATCTCCCTTATCTTCTTTCGTGGACCTAAATGCCTTTACGATTTCCTTTTTATTGTTTATTATACTATCATAAATTTGTAAAGGCTTATATGTTCCATTGTTGGCAATCACTTGCGTCATTTGGTTAACTTGAAGCGGTGTAAACATCATTTGCCCTTGACCAATACATAAGTTAACTATATCTATTTCATCTTTTATAGTTCCGCTTTTTTCTCCATATATATCAATTCCTACTTCTTGATCTAAATGAAGTTTTTTAGCAGTATCCATTATCTTTTCTTTACCTACTTTAAGCGCTATATCTAAAAATGCAGTATTACAAGAATTAGCAAATGCTTGTTCTAGAGTTAAGGTTCCATGTCCCTCCAATTTATTGCATTTTAGAACTCTATTATGCACTTCTGAGGATCCTGTACATGTATAAGTGTAATTTTCATCTACTACCCCTTCTTCTAGTGCAGCATATAAAACTACTATCTTAAATACAGAACCAGGTGCATACATATATTTTATAGCTCTATTTTCTAATTCTCCATTACTCATCTTTAAATATTCACTTATAGAATCTCTATCAAAATTAGGCCTAGATGTCATAGCTAATACTGCTCCACTTTTTACATCAGATATAACTACTGAGCTTGGATTTTGTTCTTTATCTACTAGTTTTTCTAATTTTTTTTGAATATCATAATCTATAGTTAACTTTAAATGTCTATCATCTTTGTTCTTTTCATTTACTTTTACACTACCATCTAGAACTCCAATTTTTTTGTTCTTACCTGCATTACCTGAACTTCCAGCTTTAAATACTTCTACATAGTCTAAATTTTTATCTTTTAATACGTCATCCTTACTTTTTTCAATACCACTTACTCCATTACTATCTTTATCTATGTATCCTATAGTATGAGCTAGTATATCTTCATCTGAATATCTATATGTCTTTTTGTCTATTATTATATTTTCCTTTTCTAATCTACCTTTTAAGTTATCATTCATTTTACTTACTTTTAATTCAACTATTGGTGAAACTGGATTTTCTTGTATTTTTTCATATATATGAGAGTTATCAAGCCCTGTAACTTCTTGTATTAATTCCATATATCCATCATCCACATTAATTTTATCTTTTTGAATTATTATTATATCTTCACTTTTAGTATCTGTTATTTTTTTATTGTTTCTATCATATATAGTACCTCTTCCTGAACTTAAGTTTATGCTCGAGCTACTCTGATCTCTAACACATTTTTTATAAAAGTCAGAATGTGTAATTTGGATGTCTACCAATCTATATATTAAAAATCCATAAATTAATAAAAACAATACAAATATAGAATACATTCTGTTTTTACTTGTATATTTTATTGAACTCTTTTTTCTAGACATAAAATCACCCCTTAGTAATTGTAATTCTTGACAATTTCTAAGGGGTTAATACTATTTATTGTTAATGTAATTGTGTTTTTATTCTTGCTATTACCATATCTATTGCAACTTCGTTTTGTCCACCTTCTGGTATTATTATATCTGCATATTTTTTATATGGCTCTATAAATTGATCGTGTGCAGGTTTAACAGTTGTTAAATATTGCTCTATAACAGAATCTACTGTTCTACCTCTCTCTTTTATATCTCTTTGAATTCTTCTTAAAATTCTTAGGTCATCTTCTGTATCTACATATATTTTTATATCTAACTTATTTCTTAATTCTTCATCTTCAAGTATCATTATTCCTTCAACAATTACTATGTCCTTAGCCTCTGTAGTTACAGTATTCTCTAAGTCTCTAGTGTGAAGTTCATAGTCATATATAGGTTTTTCTATACTTTCTCCATTACATAACATATCTAAGTGCTTTATTAATAATTTATTATCAAAAGCTAATGGATGGTCATAGTTAGTCTTTAATCTATCTTCAAATGATAAATGCGCTTGATCTTTGTAGTACGCATCTTGTTCTATTATAGCTATGTTTTCCTCTGGTATACTTTCCTTTATTGATTTGCAAACTGTACTTTTTCCTGATCCTGTCCCACCTGTAATACCTATTATCAGTGTCTTTTTGTCCTTTGTCATCTTTGAATCTCTCCTTAAAAATTTTTTATTTATTCATAATCATCTGGCATAGCTTCGCCTGTGTAGAATCCATGTGTCAATGGTCTATGACTTTTTTCTTTTATCTGCTCTAACCAAATAGGATTGAATTCCCATTCATTAGGGTTTTTATAAAATTCATCTAGAGCTTTTCTATAGACTTTTATAACTGTTTCTAAGTATTCGTCGCTTTGTAATCTTGAATCTATCTTTAAACTAGTCACACCTGCTTTTACAAAGTCAGGTACAAAGTTTAACATACATAGGTCTTTTGAGTTAAATAAGAAAGTTCCTTTTTCATCTTCAAAAACTGGGTAGTATTCCCCTTGTCTTTTTTCTTCTAATAAGTTATACTTATTGTTTCCTTCTTTGTACTCTACATTATCTTTACTTCCTAAGTAGCTACTTAAAAGCCTTCTTCCTGAATAAGATATACATATAGGTCCATGGACAAAAGTTTCTATTTCCATATCTAATGGAGTTTTAGCTCTTATTGTACTTATTTCATCAAAAGATAATTCACTAGTGATAATTATCCTTCTAACTCCTTGGTCATACCAAAAGTTAGCTGAATTAAAATTAGTTACGTTTGCTTGCTGTCCCATGTGAATTTTAACATTAGGTATAGTATTTTTAGCTATTGTTAAAACCCCAGGATCTGTTACTATTATTCCATCTATGTTTAACTTTTCAAGTTCTACTAAGTAATCCTTTAAACTATCGAAGTCCTCATTGTGTGGCATAACATTAACAGCTACATAAACTTTTTTATTGTTGTGATGGGCAAATTCAACGCCTTGCTGTAATTCTTCTCTTGAGAAGTTTTTAGCTATAGCATCAATTCCAAATGAATCTCCACCTATATAAACAGCGTCTGCACCACTTTCAAACGCTAATTTCAAGCTATTTAAATCTTTAGCTGATGATAAAAGCTCAACTTTATGCATTAAAATCACCTCTTACTTTCTTTTTATAGCTAAGTGTAACTCCATCTCCAATAGGTATTATAGATGTGTCTAAGTAATCACAATTGCATATATAATCTAGATAACTTCTCATTCTCTTAACTATAGTTTTTTTTCTTCTGATTACATAACTGTCATGAGCTACCATTCCTTTGTACAGAATATTATCAGATATTAAAAGTCCATCTACTTTTAATTTATCTATTATCATATCATAAAATAACTTATATTGTCCTTTAGCTGCATCTAGGAAAATCATGTCAAATTCACCTTCAACTTGTTTTAAAAGTTCTTCTGCATCTCCTTCTAATATAGTTATATTATTTTCTAATCCAGCTTTTTTGATATTTTCTTTTGCCTTTTCGATCATTTTTTCATTTCTCTCAACAGTTATTATTTCTACATCTTTATCTAAAACTGTTGCAAATAGTATAGATGAGTATCCTATTGCACAACCAACTTCTAAAATTCTCTTTGGTCTTTGAACTTTTAATAATACTTTTAAAAAATCTGAAACTTCTTTATGAACTATTGGAACATTATGCTCTTTAGCATACTCTTCCAATTCTTTTAGTAAACCTTCTTTATCCCTTAAAGTATTTCTTATATAATCTTCAACTAAATCATCAACTATATTACTCATATCTTCAACTCCTTGAGTTGCCCTAAAAAAAGACAAAGTTACGCCTTAAAACTTATATTAAGCTTTGCGATAATCCTTTGCCTTTTTGGACAAATATTTTATTTTATTTTTCTGTTTTGTCTTCTTTAACTTTATCTCTTTCTTGCTTGTAACTTTCTACATGTTTTAAATGTTCTTTGTACGTTTTGCTGTAATTATTTTTTCCGCCTACAGTTGCTACAAAATATAGATAATCCGTATTAGATGGATATAGTGCAGCTTCTATCGATTTAACTCCTGGACTACATATAGGAGTAGGTGGTAATCCTTTATTTAAATAAGAATTATAAGGAGAATCGACTTTTAAATCCTTATACATTACTCTTTCTTTTCTTTTATCAAACGCATATTGTAAAGTAGCATCTGACTGAAGAGGCATTCCTATTTTTAACCTGTTATAAAAAACACTAGCAATCATAGGTCTATCTTCATTTACAACAGCTTCCTTTTCTATTATAGAAGCTAAGTTTACAACTTGTTGAAGAGTTAATCCCATTTCCTTTTGCTTTTCTTTAAATTTATCATTATAAACTTGTTCAAATCTCTTTAACATTGCAGATAAAACTTCTTTTTCTGTACTTTCTTTATCAAAATAATAAGTATCAGGATATAAAAATCCCTCTAAGTTCTTTATATCAGATTCTTTCAAAAATGCAAAATCAGTGTAAAATTCTTTAGGATTATTGATTAATTGCTCGTATTTTTCAGCACTTCCTAATTTTTTATCTGTTAAAGATTTTATTACTTCCTTATAAGTTAATCCTTCCGGTATAGTTACCTTTGTTCCATCGTTGTGAACTTTTCCATCAGTAAGTATACTTAAAATTTTAGAGTTTGAATAACTTTGACGTAATAAATACGTCCCCGCTTTGACACCATGTTTATTAGGTTTTACCTTTTCTACAGCTTTAAACAAAACTTTATTTTTAATTAATTTATTTTCTTGTAAAATATCTGCTACATCAGTTAATGTTGCTCCATTAGGTATTTCAACTATTATTTCTTTTTTGCTGCTTTTATTGTATGGTCCTATTTGACTATATATATATCCAGCAAGTAAAGCCAATATAATTACTATTATAATAGCTACTATTTTCAAGTTTACCTTTCTAAAATTCATAGGGTTATCTACTCCTTATGTATATTTATATCCTTTATATTATAAATCTAAGAATAAAAATTTTCAATAAAATTGTCGAAACTAAATAAAAAGCCTAACGTTATTTTTTACACGTTAGGCTTTTTTTAATCATATCTATTAGAATTTTAAAGTTTTATCTTTAGTTACAACCCCATAAACTAGTTTTCCTGCTTCCACTTTTTCATCAGATATTGTATAAGCTTTTAAGAATCTATCTTTTGCTCCTTCAATTTTATCTAATTTATTGTAATGCATATATGCTATTGTTTCGCCTTCATTTACAAAGTCTGAAACTTTTTTAGTTAAAACTATACCTGCTGATAAATCTAGTTCATCTTCTTTAGTTTCTCTTCCTGCCCCTAGCATCATAGCAGAAACTCCAACTTCTTCAGCTTCTATTTTTGCTATATAACCAGTTTTCGGAGCTTTTATTTCCATTATTTCTTTTGCTTGAGGTAAAAGAGAATAATCATCAACTATATTACTATTTCCACCTTGATTTTCTATAAATTCTTTTAATTTATCAAGTGCACTTCCTGTAGTTATAGCTTCTTGAATCTTAGCTTTACCATCTTCAAAGTTATCAACTACTTTTGCTAATAGTAACATATATGCACCTAATGTTTCGCATAACATTACGAAATCTTTAGGTCCTCTTCCTTTTAAAGTTTCTATAGCTTCTATAACTTCTAGTGAGTTACCTACTGCAAATCCTAGCGGTTCATCCATATCAGTTATAAGTGCTATAGTTTCTCTGTTCATATTATCTCCGATATCAACCATTTCTTTTGCCAGTGCAAATGAATCTTCTATAGTTTTCATAAATGCACCGTCTCCAGTTTTGACATCTAATACTATAGCATCAGCTCCAGATGCTAATTTTTTACACATTATACTACTTGCAATTAACGATATATTATCAACTGTTGCTGTTACATCTCTAAGTGCATACATCTTTTTATCTGCTACAGCTATAGATGCAGTTTGTCCACATACAGCTATATTATGCTTATTAACTGATTGTATAAATTTTTCTGGTTCCATCTCTATAGAAAATCCAGGAATGGCTTCTAGTTTATCTAATGTTCCACCAGTATGCCCTAGACCTCTTCCTGACATCTTAGCAACTGGTGCTTTACATGCAGCAACTAACGGTGCTAATGCTATCGTAGTTTTATCTCCTACACCACCTGTACTATGCTTGTCCACTTTAATTCCATTTATAGCCGATAGATCTATAACTTCACCTGAGTTCATCATAGCCTCTGTTAGAAACGCAGTTTCTTCTTTAGACATTTTATTTATATATATAGCCATTAAAAGAGCAGATGCCTGATAATCAGGAATCTCTTCTTTAGAGTATTTCTCTACGAAAAAGTTTATTTCTTCTTTAGTTAATACTTCTCCATCTCTTTTCTTTTTTATAATGTCATAAATTCTCATAACGAGTCTCCTTTGTATCATTATTTTATAGTTTTGTAGTACGTTAAATTCTTATAATTTGTTAACTATTGATTTAACTAAGTTTAAAAATTCTGATTTAACTTTTTGTGTTGTCTCTATAACTTCTTCATGATTTAAAGGTTGATTTAATATTCCTGCTGCCATATTTGTTATACAAGATATACCTATAACATCTAAGTTTGAATGTCTAGCTACTATAACTTCTGGAACAGTTGACATTCCAACTGCATCTGATCCTAAAATTTGAGCTAATTTAACTTCTGCAGGTGTTTCATAAGTTGGCCCACTAAAGAAAGTGTATACGCCTTCTCTTACTTGTATTCCTAAATCTTTAGCACATTCTTTTGCTAATTCTACATACTTTGGAGTGTATGCTGTTGACATATCAGGGAATCTTACTCCTAATCTATTATCATTAGATCCTATTAGTGGATGATGTCCACTAAAGTTTATATGATCTCTTATTATCATTAAATCTCCTGGTTTGAAATCTTTATTTGCTCCACCAGCTGCATTAGTAACTATTACAGTTTTAACTCCTAAAGCTTTCATAACTCTTACAGGGAATGTTACGCTCTCCATTGAGTATCCTTCGTAAAAATGGAATCTTCCTTGCATAGCTATAACAGTTTTTCCTTGTAAAGTTCCTATCACTAATTGTCCATTATGTCCTTCTACTGTAGAAACTGGGAAGTTTGGTATTTCATCATATTTTATCTTTACAGGATTTTCTATCTCATCACCTAAAACACCTAACCCCGAACCTAATATAAGTCCTACTTCTGGAGCTTGTTCTATTTTAGATTTTATATAATCTGTACTCTCTTGAATTTTATCATATAAATTTTTCATATTTTTCCTCCAACTAGCTAATTATTTTATAATGTCATTTTTAAAACTATTACCATGTTTAGGCATTTTTACATTTAATAGATCAGCAACTGTAGCTCCTATATCTGCAAAACTGCTTCTAGTTCCTAAATTTAATCCACTCTTAACGTTTTTACCGCAAATTAACATAGGTATATATTCTCTTGTATGATCAGTTCCTTTGTATGTAGGATCATTACCATGGTCTGAGTTTATAATTAATATATCATCATCTTCCATGTTTTCTAATATTTCAGGTATTCTAGCATCAAATTCTTCTAATGCTTCTTTATATCCTTTAACATCTCTTCTATGACCATATTTAGAGTCAAAATCAACTAAATTTGTGAATATAAGACCCTTATTTTCTTTCTTCATGTAATTTATAGTTTGGTCTACTCCATCCATATTATCTTTAGTATGTATAGCCTCTGTTATACCTTGTTTATTAAATATATCTTCTATTTTTCCAACGCCTATAACATCTAGGTTTGAATTTTTTATATTATCTAAAACTGTATCTTCAAATGGGCTTAAAGAGTAATCTCTTCTGTTAGAAGTTCTTTCAAATGCTCCTGGTTGTCCAACAAATGGTCTTGCTATTATTCTTGCAACTGCATTATCGCCCATCATTATTTCTCTTGCGATTTCACACATTTTATATAATTCATCTAAAGGAATTATTTCTTCATGTGCTGCAATTTGGAATACACTATCTGCAGAAGTATATACTATAACTTCTCCAGTTTTCATTTGTTGCTCTCCTAGTTCATCTAGTATAGCTGTTCCAGATGCAGGCTTATTCCCTATAACTTTTCTATTTGTCTTTCTTTCAAATTCATCTATTATCTCTTTTGGGAATCCATTTTCATATGTTTTAAAAGGTGTTTCAACTAAAACTCCTGTCATCTCCCAGTGTCCAGTTGTTGTATCTTTACCCTTAGATACTTCACTAGCTCTACCAAATGCTCCTATAGGGCTTTCTACGCCTTCTAAGCTATCTATACCATCTATATTACCTAACCCTAATTTCAGCATATTAGGTAACTTTATATCTTTATAGTTTTTAACTATGTTACCCAAAGTGTTTACATTTACATCTCCAAATTTTTCTGAATCAGGAAGTGCGCCTATCCCAACACTATCAATTATCATCCATATAACTCTGCTCATAAAATTTTTCCTCCTAAATGTTAGTTTATTTTCTAGGATGTTTTTCCTTTAGTTCTTGTCTTATATTTTTATCTATACAATTTAAATAATATTGTAAACTTGATAAGTTAGAATTTCCTAAAATTTTGCTGACTACAGCTATGTTTGCACCTTGATTTAATAAGTGTATAGCAAATGAATTTCTAAGAATAGTTGGATTTATACTTTTATTTATATTTGCTCTTTTTGCATGTTTTTTTATTAATTTCCAAAGACCTTGCCTTGTAAATCTAGTTCCATTAGAGTTTGTGAATAAAGCCTTTTCCTGAAAGTTAGTTTTTAAAATCTCGCTTCTTGACTTAGTTAAATAGTTATCTAAATATTTTTTTGTAGTTTTAGACATAGGTATTACTCTAGGATTTTTCCCTGATTCACAACAAATATAATCATATTCTAAATTAACATCATCTAAATCTAACTCTATTAGCTCTGTTACTTTCATACCTGTCCCATATAAAATCTCAAATATAGCTTTATCTCTTATATCTTTTGCATTTTTAGGTTCAGGAAAATCTAGTAAGGCCTCTATTTCTTTTAAACTTAAAATATCTATTTCTTTTTTTTCTATCTTAGGTTTTTTTATATTTTTAGATATATTACTTTCTATGTATCTATTTAAAAATAAATATTCATAAAAAGACTTTATAGATGATATACTCCTAGAAATCGTAGCTGTAGATACA
>NZ_JAWDJM010000103.1:0-27044 GCF_032465715.1 Paraclostridium sp. MRS3W1
ATAAAAAATTCGCTTCGCTCATGTCGCCAACGACTCCGTCCGTTGCTCAAAATGTCATTTTTTACTTTCACCAAAATATTTGTATAACTGCGTTGTATAAGTTATCCACAAACATTTGTTAAGTATAATTTCCTTAAGCGTAAAAAAAGATACCCAGTTAAATTGGGTATCTCATAAATTATCTTCTAGATTTTTTAGTTGGTCTTCCTTTTTTAGACACTGTATTATCAACTTTTTTAGCTTTCGCTTGCTCGTGTCCTGGGAATATTATCTTCGGATCTTCTTCATTTCTTTTATATATAGTAAACTTAAATCCTATAGCTTGAACAAATTCTGCTCTTATAGCTTCGCATATAGCATTTGCAGTTTCTTTAGCATCTAATCCAGCATTTTCTAATATAGAAACTTTAACTATTTCTCTAGCTTTTAACATATCTTCTAATTGATCTAAAAAGCTTTCTGTAACTCCTTCTTTACCTATTTGAGTTATAGGTTTTAAAGTGTTAGCAACAGATCTTAAGTATGCTCTTTGCTTACCTTTTAACATGTGTCCACCTCTTTACGTCTTTAATTAATTTTAATTATAGAATTCGAATTCTATATCGTATATCTTAACAGTATCTCCATCTTCTATGCCCATTTCTCTTAGTTTATCAAATACACCTTGAGATTCCATAGATTTTTGGAAGAACTGAACAGATTCCATATCTTCAAAGTTAACAGAGTACATTATTCTTCTTAAAGCTTTACCTGTAACAACATATACTCCATCTTCTATTTCAACTTCTAGTCCATCTTCAGTTTCTTGAACTAATTCTGGTCTATACATTTCTTCTTCAGTTACTAACTCAACGTCTTCAACTTCGTTTAATAATTGAGCAACGTAAGCTATAACATCATCAATTCCTTGTCTTGTTGCTGCAGACATCTTGAATACTTTATATCCTCTTGACTCTAATTCATTCTTAAAGTTTTCAAAGTTACTTTCATCTTCCATTATGTCTATTTTGTTAGCAACAACAACTTGAGGTCTAGTAGATAACTTTTCATTATATAACTTTAACTCATCATTTATTTTATCAAAATCTTCTAACGCATCTCTGCCTTCTATTCCTGATATATCAACTATATGGATTAATACCTTAGTTCTTTCAACGTGTCTTAAGAAATCATGACCTAATCCTATACCTTCTGCAGCACCTTCTATAAGTCCTGGTATATCAGCAAGTACAAAACTTTCGCCAAACTTAGTTTGTACAACTCCTAAATTTGGTGTTAAAGTTGTGAAATGATAGTTAGCTATTTTTGGTTTAGCTTTAGTTACTACTGATAAAAACGTTGATTTACCTACATTTGGGAATCCTAATAAACCAACATCAGCTATCATTTTTAACTCTAATATTATCCACTTTTCTTCTCCATCAGTTCCTGATTTAGCAAATGCAGGAGCCTGTCTTATTGCATTGGCGAAGTGTTGATTTCCTCTTCCACCTCTTCCACCTTTTGCAACTACTGCTTCATCGCCTTCTTCTTTTAAGTCAGCTATTATAAGACCTGTTGCTTCGTCTCTTATTATTGTTCCTGGAGGAACTAATAAAACTAAATCTTCACCGTTTTTACCAGCTTGTCTTTTTTTAGTTCCATCTCCACCAGCTTGTGCAGAATACTTAGTTTGATATTTAAAATCCATTAATGTTCTTAATCCTGAATCAACTTTAAATATTATACTAGCTCCACGACCTCCGTCTCCTCCGTCTGGTCCTCCTGCTGGAACGTATTTTTCTTTTCTAAAAGATACTGATCCGTTACCACCGTTTCCAGCTTTTACAAATATCCTAGCCTTATCTATAAACATATTAATTCACCTTCTTTTTTAAAGCTTTTTTATTTATATTTGCCACAATCTATAATATAAATTCTCTCCGAGCTATTTTAATCATTATATTTAAAAAAGGAGTGTATGAACACTCCTTTTTTTAGCGTATTACTCAGCAACTGGGTATACACTTACTTTTTTTCTTTTCTTGTCTTTTCTTTCGAATTTAACAGCACCGTCAACTAATGCGAATAAAGTGTCATCTCCACCTTTACCTACGTTAGTTCCTGGATGTATCTTAGTTCCTCTTTGTCTAACTATTATACTTCCAGCAGTTACAACTTGTCCATCGAATCTCTTAACACCTAATCTTTTAGAAACAGAATCTCTACCGTTCTTAGAAGATCCTACCCCTTTTTTAGATGCAAGTAATTGTAAGTTCATTTTTAACATTCTGGAGTCACCTCCTACTTTTTTAGAATTTTTATATTTTTTGGGTATTCCCTTTTAATTTCACTAATAGCTAATTGAAAATGTTGTAGTAACAATTGAGCTTTGTCTAGATATTCATCTTTAACAATGCATTCAATGTGACCTTCTTGGCCTATAACTTTATCAAATTCAATTTTCTGCAATTTACTTAAAGAATTTATAACTGATAATGCATTGGATGTAACCGCAGCACATACAATATCAGAACCAAGTTCTGCATAGTCAGCATGTCCATTAAGACAAAAACCTTTAAGCATGAAATCGTCGTTTTGATAATATTTAACTTTTATCATGGCAATTACAATTAAGCGTTTATTTTTTCAACTACTAACTTAGTGTAAGCTTGACGATGTCCGTTCTTTCTTCTGTAGTCTTTTTTAGCTTTATATTTGAAAACTATAACTTTCTTAGCTTTACCTTGCTCTACAACTTTAGCAGTTACAGATGCACCATCAACAGTTGGAGCTCCAACTACTAAGTTTCCATCTTTAGAACAAGCTAATACTTCGTTTAAAGTAACTACATCACCTTCGTTAGCGTTTAACTTCTCTACGAAGATTACATCACCTTCAGCAACTTTGTATTGCTTTCCTCCAGTTTTAACTATAGCGTACATAAATACACCTCCTCGGTCTCAAACTCGCCAATACAAGGTACTCATAAGAGATTTCCAAACCTTTATTGAGCGGCACTACATTTATAAATAATACTATAATTTATATAAACTGTCAACTAACTATTAAAAATAATATTCATATTTTCATGCTGAATTTCAGCTTTTTTATCTATATTTATTTTTACATTGTATTTCTTGCTTATATTATCTATTTTATCTTTATAATTTTTATCTATTTCGTCTGAAACATAAGGATTTAATTCTATTTTAACTTGTCTATACGAAGTATGTTCTTTTATTCTCATTACTTCCTTTTCTATTTCGTCTAAAATTCTATTAATCGACTTTATACTTTCTCCAGTTTTACATACAAAACATTGACTAAGATAGTAATTATCTATGGAATCTTTTTCTCTTCTTCTCGCAATTTCAACTAATCCAAGTTTTGTCATCCCCATAACATTTGTTTTTCTTCTATCTTTATCCGTTTCTTTGCTTAAAACTTCTAATAGATTTTTTTTGTATTCATTTTTTTGCATATCTATAAAATCTACAATAATTATTCCTGCTATATCTCTAATCCTTAGAAGTTTAGAAATTTCTATAGCTGCTTCTAAGTTAGTTTGATATATTGTTTCTTCTAAATTGGAATTCCCAGTAAATTTTCCTGTGTTAACATCTATTACTGTCAAAGCTTCAGTCTTATCTATTATTAAATATCCACCACTTTTTAGCCATACTTTTCTATTTAAGCATTTATCTATCTGAGATTGTACTGAATATAGGTCAAATACATCCTTATTATTTTCTAATAATAATTTATCTTTATAATTCTTATCTATATGTCCTAGTATGTTTTTTAGTTCTTCGTACTTATCATTATTATTCACAATAATTTTTAAAACACTGTCATTTACATTATCTTTTACATACTTAGATGCAAAATCAAGATCCTTATATAAAAGTTTAGGTCCTATGCCTAATTTATATTCTTTTAAAACTGTGTTGTATTTTTCTTTTAAATCAAATATATCTTGTTCAATTTCCTCTTTTGAACATCCAACCGCTTCAGTTCTTATAATCCCCGTAAACTCTTCATCCACACCTTGAACTATCTTTTTTAATCTAAATCTCTCTTTTTCTAATTTTATTTTATTTGATATAGTAAGTCTATCATTTGACGGTATATAAACTAAGTATCTTCCTGCAAAACTTATTTCAGTATTAAGTTTTGCACCTTTTGTCCCTATAGCTTCTTTATTTACTTGAACCAAAATATCTTGTCCACATTTAACCTCTTCATTTTTCTTCATGCTTAAATATGCAAGCTTATCACTTCCAATATCAACAAAATAAGCTTCTATACCTTTTAATGCCTTTTTTACAACACCTCTATAAATATTAGAAACACTTTTACTCGAATTACTCTCTATAAAAAGTTCACTTAACTTTCCATCTTCTAAAACAGCTACCTTTTGAGAATTAACCAATGACTCTATAACAATATTTTTCAAAAGCTCACTTCCTATCCTTTCCTTAATTCACCTTCATCGAATATCCACAATCTTTTCTTATATCTATTTTAATAAAATGCGAAGATTGTGATATGTGTGTTTGTGTAACACTTTACATGCAAATCATGTCGTGTGAAGTAAACACATTTACTATCCAAATGCGAAGAGTGTGCTATATGTGTTGACGTAACACTTTACGTGTAAAGCACGTCGTGTGAAGGAGACATATATAGCACACTCGAGCAACCCACTCTCGATATCAGAAAAGAGGTGGATATCCACCTCTTTTCTACATTGGAGTTACTAACTCTCCATCTTTAACTATATATAATTCTCTTCTTAATATATCTACATCTAATGGATCAATATCTAGTTCAAATACTTCTAACATTTTAGGTATAAATATATTAGTATTTAAATTTGCCTTAGATCCTGTAGCCATAGTTGATTCTAAAGTTATAACTCTATCTTCAACATCTATAACATCAAAATTCTTTATCATAGGTCTGATGTTAACTTCTACAGTTTTTCCTTTTTTATTTTTCTTACTTATTATAATTTCTTCTTTATTCATTAATTCTGCTACTTTAGTTTTTATAAACTCTTTAGATAGTTCTTTATCTACTTCTATCGTAAACATATATTCACCATATTCTATAGTAGATGCTAATGATGGAACTTCTTTAGTTATTTCCTTTGCATTTATAAACTTTATACCATCTGGCATAGCAGTATTTATTTTTTCCATAAATTCATCAGCACTTAAATCATCTTCTATTTCAACGTCTAGGTACTCCCCTTGACTTTCTGTACCAAGTGCTAGTGCATGTCCATAACTCATCTTAGGGTGTGGGTTAAATCCTTGAGAATATGATAATTGTATTTCAGCTCTTCTAAAAGCTCTTTGTAATAATCTTTGTAAATCAAGGTGAGATATATATATCATGTCATTTTCTTTTTTAAATTTACATCTTATTATTTTACTCATAATTAGCACATCCCCTTTCCTATAGTATGAGTGTTTATTCCACATCCATTACATTTATGTCTACAATCAACTGTTACTTTTTCTTGCTTTGATTGCTCATTTTCTCTAATTAAGAATTTTTTATTAACTCCAACATCTAAATGATCCCAAGGAAATACTTCTTCATAATCTCTTTCTCTATTTGCATAGAAAGCTATTTCAAGATTATTATTTTTCATTGCTTCTTCCCATATTTCTAGCTTAAAGTGTTCAGCCCATCCATCAAACTTAGCACCAGCTTTATACGCATCGTATATAACCTTACCTAGTTTTCTATCTCCTCTAGCAATAACTGCTTCCATTAAACTAGTTTTTGAATCATGATAGTTGTATTTTATATTTCCATTTTTTAATTTTTTAACTAAATGTCTTTGCTTTTCTCTAACTTGCTCTGTAGTATCTTGTCCATGCCATTGGAATGGTGTAAAAGGCTTAGGAACAAATGTTGACGTACTAACAGTTACTCCAAATGCTCTTCTTAATTTACCACCATTAACGTCTCTGTATATATCTATAACTTTATAAGCAAGATTTGCTATTCCATCTAAATCATCATATGTTTCAGTTGGAAGTCCTATCATAAAGTATAATTTTACACTATTCCATCCCATTTCAAATGCTTTTCTTGTAGCATTTTCTAGGTCTTCTTCTGTTACCCCTTTATTTATAACGTCTCTCATTCTTTGAGTTCCAGCTTCTGGAGCAAAAGTAAGTCCTGATTTTCTTACTTGTTGTATCTTCTCAGCTATTTCCATAGAGAAGTTATCTAATCTAAGAGAAGGTAAAGATATTCCTATATTTTTAGACGCATATTCTTCTACTAAGTAATCTGTAAGCTCTGATAAATTGCTGTAATCACTTGTACTTAATGAAGATAATGATATTTCATCATATCCAGTATTCTTAACTAATTTTTCTAATATTTCTTTTAATCTGTCTAAGCTCTTTTCTCTTATAGGTCTATATATCATACCAGCCTGACAGAATCTACATCCTCTTGTACATCCTCTAAATAATTCTAAAACTATTCTATCATGTACAGTATCTATAAATGGTACTATAAGTTTTTCTGGATACTCTACTAAATCCATATCTTTAATTATTCTTTTGTGAGGGTTTTGTGGTACTCCCTCTCTATTAGCTTTAACTTCTTTTATAGTATTATCTTCATTGTAAGATACATCATAGAACTTAGGTATATATACACCCTCTATGTTAGCTATATCTAATAAGAACTCATCTCTAGTAGTCTTATTTTTCTTCCATTCTTTATATCTATTAACTATTTCTAAGTTAACTTCTTCCCCTTCTCCTAAAACAACTATATCAACAAAGTCTGCCATAGGTTCTGGATTATAAGCACAAGGTCCTCCAACTAATATAAATGGATCATCTAACTTTCTATCTTTAGCAAGTATTTCAACTTTTGCTAAATCCATCATATTTAAAATGTTAGTGTATGATAATTCATATTGAAGTGTAAAAGCTAAAAAGTCAAAATTAGTTATAGCTTCTCTTGACTCTAGTGCAAATAAAGGAATATTATTTTCGCGCATTTTTTCTTCCATATCTACACTTGGAGCATATACTCTTTCACAAAATACATCTTCATCTCTATTTATAACGTCATATAATATATGACTACCTAAATGGCTCATTCCTACTTCATAAAGATCAGGGAAACAATGAGCATATCTTATAAGATTTTCATTTGTTGTATCTTTATGTATCGAATTTACTTCATTTCCTAAATATCTAGCAGGTTTTTCAACCTTTTTAAGAATCCTCTTCAAGTCTACTTTTTTATTCATAAAAATCCTCCGTAAGTTTATTTCAGTATATAAACATAAATATTATTATACACGATATACTAAGATGTATCAAAATATAATTACTTATATATTTGCAATTTGTAGTTTATTATATACAAAACTTTACTATTTTTTGTTAATATAGTATTGAGTGCAAAAGTTTTGAGAATTTTTCAAGTTTTTTGTATACAATATGTTTTAAAGTTTTATTAATGGGTATATTTTAAATATAATTACGTATTTTATTAATCACGGTTTAGGAGGATTTTTTTATGAAGGAAGCTTTTGAAATTAAAAAAGATATTTATTGGACTGGTGTTATAGATAAAGACTTAAAAATCTTTGACATCATAATGGAGACTGAATTTGGGACAACTTATAATGCTTATTTTATAGACGATGAAAAAAAAGTATTATTTGATACTGTAAAACCAAACTTTAAAGGTGAGTTTATCGAAAAATTATCATCTTTAACAAAAATAGAAGAATTAGATTATGTTGTTATACATCATACTGAGCCAGATCATGCTGGTAGTTTAAAATATATACTTGATATAAACCCAGATGTAGAAGTTATATGTACAAATGCAGCTAAAATGTACTTAGCTGAACAAGTTAACAGACCATTTAAGTGTCATGTTATAAAAGATGGAGAAACTTTAAACATAGGTAAAAGAACTTTAAAATTCATATCTGCACCATTCTTACACTGGGCAGACACAATGTTTACTTATATAGAAGAAGATAAAACATTACTTACTTGTGATGCTTTCGGATGCCACTTTGCAAGCGTAGATCCAGATGTAATAGATAGTGAAGATTACTTAAAATCAGCTAAACACTACTTTGATTGTATAGTTAAACCATTCTCTAAGCATGTTTTAAAAGCTGTAAATAAGGTTGTTGAGTTAGGATTAGATTTTGATACTATATTAACTTCTCATGGTCCTATATTAAGCAAAGACCCTATGGCTCAAGTAAAAAGATATGTAGAATGGTCAACTGAAACTGTTAATACAACTAATCAAGATCAAGTAGCTGTATTATACTTATCAGCTTATACTAATACAAAAGTAATGGCTGAAAAAATATATGAAGGTATAAAATCAACAGGTGAAGATGCTACTTTATACGATATAGAAAATATGGATTTAGCAGAACTTCATGATGTTATGGTAATGTCTAAAGGTATATTATTTGGTTCTCCAACAATAAATAGAACTATGGTTAAACCTATGTGGGATGCTTTCTCTCTAATAGATCCTATGGCTAACCAAGGTAAATTTGCTGGAGTATTCGGATCTTATGGATGGAGTGGTGAAGGTATAACTATGGCTGAGCTACTTGTTAAAAATATGGGATTCAAGATGCCTGTTGAAACACTTAAAAAGAAATTCTTCCCAAGTGATGAAACTTTACAAGAATGTTTTGATTTCGGTGTTAAGTTCGCTGAAGCAATTAAATAAATATATAAATAAAAAAGCTATCTCATTTGAGATAGCTTTTTTATTTATATATTTACATACGTTGAGTATTTGTCTTTCTAACTTCTCTCCAAGAAAGTTCCCCTCTATCTAATGCTTTAATAAATATTTCAGCTGAAGCAAGATTAGTAGCAATAGGTACATGGTAAACATCACAAAGTCTAATTAAAGCTTGTATATCTGGCTCATGAGCTTGCGCTGTCATTGGGTCTCTTAAAAATATTACTAAATCAATATCTTGAGAAACTACTAATGACCCTATTTGTTGATCTCCTCCAAGAGGTCCTGAAGCTAACCTTTTTATCTTTAACTTAGTTTCATCTTCTATTCTTTTTCCTGTAGTTCCTGTAGCATATAATCCATAATTACATAAAATAGATTCATATCCTATACAAAATCCAACCATAGTGTTTTTCATTTCATCATGTGCTATTAATGCTATATTCATACGTCACCCCTAATATATTAGAAATTTATTTTCTTTCTTCTCATACCTACATTTAGTACAAGCCCTAAGTTAGCTAAAGACGTCATAAGAGAGCTTCCTCCATAACTAACAAATGGTAATGTTACTCCTGTAACAGGTATTACAGCAACCGTCATCCCTATATTCTGTATAACTTGATAGGCAAACATGCTCGCTACCCCAATAACTATTAAGGTTCCATAAAAATCCTTGGCTTCTTTTGCAATAACAATCATCCTTATTAAGAATAATCCATACAGTAAAATTATTACAAACATTCCAATAAGCCCTAGTTCTTCACCTATAACAGCAAATATGAAGTCACTATCTTGAACTGGTAAGAAATCATTTTGATTTTGGGTTCCTTCATATAGCCCTTTACCTGCAGTTCCACCTGAACCTATAGCTATCATTGACTGCATAACTTGGTAGTTACCAGGTAAAGTAACATCCTCTGGGTGTAAGAAAGCATCTATTCTTATTCTTTGATGTGGTGCCATTACCATATACATAAGAGGCATAACTACAACTATCGCTATAAGACCTCTTTTAATAATTTTATCATTAAGTCCGGCAGTAAACAACATACCTCCTATTATACAACAAAATACTATAGCCGTTCCTAGGTCTGGCTGTACAAGTAAAAGTAATATTATAGGTGCAGCATATAATGCAAGAGGCACTATATCTTTTATTGTCTTTAATTTACCTTTCTTTTCTTCAACAATTTTTGCATAACTTAGTATAAAAGTTAATTTAACTAGCTCTGAAGTTTGGAAATCTAAAGGCCCTACATGTAGCCACGATCTAGCCCCTGCATTAGCCTTTCCTATTCCTGGTATCCATACTAATACTAATAGTATTACACTAACTATATATAATGCTTTGTAATATTTTCCTAAAAGGTTATAGTCAAATAATAATATTACAAATATAAGCCCCATACCAAGTAAGAATGCTATTCCTTGTTTAGTTATCTGAGCATAATTTCCTGTAGTAGTTGCATGAGTTGCACTACTTAATATAACAAGCCCAAAACCAAATATACAAATAACTACCGCAATTAGCTTCCAATCAAGCTCTTTCATTAATTTAAACATTGATCTAAAATCAAACATGTTATCACCATCTTTCTTATTTGTGACAATACCTACGCAGTATCATTTATGTTAATGCAAAAAGGGGTTTGCTAATACGCTCCCCCCATTTTTCTATCTACTTCTTTCTTTTATATTCTTTAATGGTATGTTAGCAACTAATGCTGATATAGGACCATCTTCTTCATCACTTCTAGATTTAGCCATTTTTATTTCTAATCCGTCTTCTTCTATCTCAGCATAATTTGCAATAACTTTAAGTATATCTGACTTAATAAGGTCTAGAAGCTGTGGAGAACAGTCTATTCTATCATGCACTAAAACTAGTTTAAGCCTTTCTTTTGCTACATTTTTACTAGTTTTAGATTCATTAGAAAACATCTTAAATAAATCTAACATGAATTTATCCCCCTTCACTACTTAGCCATTCCAAACATCTTCTTAATTTTAGTTAGTATATTAGTTTCTTCTTCTACTTGCATAAGAGGTATATCTTCTCCCAAGATTCTCTTTGCAATATTTTTATATGCTTGTCCTGCATTAGATCTTGAATCTAATATTGCAGGCTCACCTTTGTTAGTAGAAACTATTATAGTTTCATCATCAGGAACTAATCCAATTAAGTCTATAGCAAGAATTTCAACTATATCTTGTTTATCCATCATATCTCCACGCTTAACCATTTCATTTCTAATTCTATTTATAACTAAGCGTATGTCTTTAACTTCATTTGCTTCTAAAAGTCCTATTATTCTATCTGCATCTCTAACCGCAGATATTTCAGGATTAGTTACAACTATAGCCCTATCTGCTCCAGCTATAGCATTTTTAAATCCTTGTTCTATTCCTGCTGGACAATCTATGATTATAAAATCAAATGACTCTCTTAACTTATCGCATAAGTCTTTCATTTGTTCTATAGATAGAGCATTTTTATCTCTAGTTTGAGCTGCTGGAAGTAAGTATAAATTATCAAATCTCTTATCTTTTATAAGAGCTTGCTTTAATCTACAAGTTCCCTCAACGACATCAACAATATCATACACTATTCTATTTTCAAGACCCATTACAACATCTAAATTTCTAAGGCCTATATCAGCATCAACTACAACCGTCTTTTTATTTTCTAAACTTAAAGCAGTTCCTAAGTTTGCAGTTGTTGTAGTTTTTCCAACTCCACCTTTTCCTGATGTTATAACTATAACTTCACTCATAATACTACCCCCTCCTACATTAACTATCTATTTATTTTTTTGGGTAAATAATTTTCTATAACTATTGTTTCATTATTTGTAAATGCTATTTCAGGATTTATATCATCACGCGGCGAATATTCTTCTTCAGGCGCTTCAGCTATATAGTTTGCTATCTTTAAAACCATAGGATTTAAATTATTAGCTACTATATAAGCATTTTTATTACCCTTTGACCCTGCATGTATAAATCCTTCAACTTTACCCATTACAACTACATTTCCATATGCAATGACTTTAGCTCCTGGACTTATATTGCCCATTACAACAGCACTTCCAGTAGCTATAACTTGACAACCTGGTTTCATATCACCCATTACAACCACATCGCCTTCGAACTCTACATTTTCTCCAGAGCGCATATTATTTACATACTTAGTATCATGATAAGCATATGGTATTTTAATTTCATCTTCTATAAACTCAATATCAAATCTTGAAGTTATATCTTCCTTTAATCGAAGTAATTCAACATCACTCAAATGATTATAATTTATAGAATAAATTTTAGCTCCATTGAAAAAACCTATAGATGTTTCTATTTTATCTATTATGCATTGTCTAATTTCTTCAAACGATGCCTTTCTTTTTACATTGATAACTATGCCTCTTTTATTTCCTTTAAATTCCACTAATTCCTCATTTGTTGCTTTAAAAGACATTTTATACCTCCAAAGCTATATCTCACTTTATATATTCTCCAATTTTTTTTCAAATCCTTCTATTTTTTTAACTGAGATGCAAAATT
Organism: Paraclostridium sp. MRS3W1; assembly: GCF_032465715.1. Taxonomy (NCBI): domain Bacteria; kingdom Bacillati; phylum Bacillota; class Clostridia; order Peptostreptococcales; family Peptostreptococcaceae; genus Paraclostridium; species Paraclostridium sp. MRS3W1. The sequence goes on from NZ_JAWDJM010000103.1 coordinate 12,325, forward strand.
CATTGCATTACCATCTTGTTCTTTTGCAGCTTCCGCTTCTTTATTTGCTTTTTCTTCTTTATTTTTCTTTTCATCTATTAATCCGAAATATTGTCCCATAACTTCTCTCATAGGCGGTAGTGCAAGACTACTTGAATTACCTTTAGGTAAAACTGTTACAACAGCTATCTCAGGATCATTGGCTGGAGCAAAACCTACTGACCAAGCAAATGATGGATAATCTTGTTTATATGCATCTATTTGATCATCTGTTAATTTAGGATTTAATTCTTTTATTGCTTTTCTTAAGTATCTAGCTTTTGTAGCCTCACTATTGTCTGGAACAAATTCAGCTTCTGTCTTTGTATCTGTCTTTTCTTCTTTCTTACCAAATAAAGACTTACTTTCTTTTTCTTCTTTTTGTTTTTCAGCTTTTTGTTCTTTCTCAAACTCTACTTTAGCCTTTTCATTTGCTTCTTTTAAAAGTTTGTTTGCTTCTTTAACAGCTTCATCTTTAGATACTCCATATGATCCCATATGACTAATTAAGTAATCATATTCATTCTCTGTAGGTATCTTACCACTTCTTTCTGCTGTACCTGTTTTTACAGCTGTTTCAATAGGGAAATTAGCAAATACACTTTTTCCTCCACCTATTTTAGCAACTTGTTTCATACCTTGAGTTAAATCCTTTAAATTGTTAGGATCTTTAAAAGGTATTTTTTCAACTTTATTTGTATCTACCTTAACATCTTTAAAATCACTAGAAACAGTTTTATCAACTACAGAAGCTTCGACTAAGTTTCCTCCATTAGCTATTGCTGCAACGTATCTAGCTATTTGTGCTGGAGTATATGCATTTTCCCCTTGCCCTATAGCTAAGTTGAATGTATCTGCATCTGACCAGTTTCCAAAGTTAAAGTAGTTAAATTTAGCAAAGTCAGTAATTTCTGTTATTTTATCTTCTTTAACATGAAGCTTTTCAAGTCTCTTCATAATTTCATTTCTTGAAGGATTATCTTTAGTCCAGCTTACAATTTCATCAATTCTTTCATTGTACTCATCTGGATTTTTAGCTTTTGTTATATCTGTAAAAGCATCTCTCATTTTTTTGTCTAATTCTATTCTTAAAGAGTTTTCTGTGTTTCTAAGTTTATCTTCTTTATTTGGAACTTGTCCTTTACTTTCTCCTACTTCAGATTGAAGACCAGTATTATCATTTAATCCAAATAATTTTGCATATTCTAATATTTTCTCAGGTCCTGTATCTATGCCAAGACTTTTCTTTTCTTGCCAGTTATATCCAGTACCTACAGTATAGAAATAAATATTACAAGATTCTTGTATAGCTTTATATAAATTTGTATATCCATGGTTTGATCTACCGTGATGCCATACATAATCGGCAAACGGTCTATTTCCAAGATAAATTACACCAGGGTCATTTATAGCGTAATTTGGACTTAAACCACCTTCTAATGCTGCCATCCCTGTTATCATCTTAAATGTGGATCCTGGTTGGAATGCTCCATTTGTAACCAAGTTATTTAAAGGATTCGCCGATAAAACATCATTAGGATTTTTAGGTTGTAATTTTTCATATTCCTCAGATGATATTCCTGTTGCAAATAAATTTGGATCGTAATTAGGATAACTAGATGAAGCTAAAATGTCTCCAGTTTTAACATCAATTACTAGCATTGCTCCAGAGTCTAAATATGGAGCTGTTTTCCCTGCTGTACTATAGTTTCCAAATACACTTGTAAATGTTCCACCAGATCTTGCTGCTTTTATTATTTTTTCTAATGAATCATCAGATACCTTTTGTAAATCTTTATCTATACTAAGATATACAGTATCTCCAGATTTTGGTTCTTTTACATCTAACTCTTTACTTACTCTCCCAACAGAGTCAACCTCAACCTTTTTGTATCCATCTTCACCTTTTAACTTATCTTCATAATATCTTTCAATACCTGTTTTTCCTACTATATCGCTTTTGCTATATCTTGTATCTCCAGATTCTTGCTTTTTAGCAAGTTCATCCTCTGAAATTTTACCCATAGTCCCTAGAGTATGAGATGCTAAGTTCTTTTCAGGATAATCCCTAACTGGCTCTATAGCTACCGATACACCTGGGAATTCTATAGCTCTTTCTTCTATTTCAGATATAGTTTTTTCATTTACATCTTTTGCTATTGTTACAGGTTTATATTGAACAAACCCTTGAGATTTAAGTGCATCTCTAACAATCATAATTTTCCTAGCATCTGTATTAGATAAGCTACCAGGTATTTCATAATATTTTCTGATTTCTTTGAATGCATTTTTTGCATTAATATTTATATTGTCTATCTTGTATGCTTTTAACCAGTCTTCTTTGTTTCTTTGCTCCGTAAACTTCCAGTCTTTAACTAAAATTGGAGGATATATTCCTACAGAGTTTAATTTTTTTTGAATTTCAGCTGGTTCTAAATTTCTTACAGATGATTCTATTTTATTTTCCTTTATAGCTTTATCAACTATATAGTAAAAAGTCTCTTTAGCATTTAATTCCAACGGAACCTCATTTTCCAATTTATAATCTCTTATTTTCTTATCGAATGTATAGAAGTACTTTCCATTTTCTACATATATAGGAAATTCATCTATAAATTCCTCTTTATTTTTTTCTAATAAATTGATTAGCTCCAATGAAATTTCATTAGCTTTAGTTTTTCCATTTTTATCTTTTTTGTTAACTCCATCATTTGATATGTGAATTGTGAAAGAGTTTCTGTTAGAAGCTAATGTACGACCATATCTATCTTTTATTTCTCCTCGCGGAGCTTTTATCGGAATTTCTTTATATGTTTTATTACTAGCTAACTCATTATAATGCTCATGCTTAAATGTCGTCATGTATATAATTTTCGCAAGTATAATACAAAGAACTACAATAATTATATACTTTATTATATCAAGCCTATCAAATCTTTTATTTTCATCCATTTAATCACCACTAATCTTTTTTCAATTTAAGGATTGACCCCTTGAAAATATAATAAAAAATTAAGCTTCCTATACTATTTACAAGTGGCACTGTACATATCCCCTTAATGAAGATATGTAAAATATCATAAGTTTGGTATACTGTCCCTAAAAGAACTATATTTACAATAGAATCTATTAAACTTGTTATAAAAACTAATGCAAACACAGTTATATAGCTATTTTTGTATATCTTATCATTTAAGTTGCTTATTCCATATGCTACTACAGCTAAAATCAAAGCATTAACCCCAAATATACTGCCTAAAGCTATATCTTTTACAAACCCTAATAAAACAGCTATTGTAACAGCTTCTATATCATCTAAGTACAATGATATTATAGTAATATATATTAGAAGAAAGTTTACGCTAACTCCAAGTATATCAACATAATTAGTGATACTGCCCTCTACTATAACTATCAAAACACCAATAAGAAAAAGTAATATTCTTTTCATTTGTAGTTTCTCCTTCTAATTTATATTTCTTGGTTCGATAACTACAACATCATCAATGTTTTTGAAGTCAGCATATGGTTTTACTATTATATTTTTTAAACCTTTGTTCTTGTCATCAATAACTTTTTCCACTGTTCCAATAGGTATTGATTGTGGATATAGACCTAGTCCAGATGTCACAACAACATCTCCTGGAAGTACATCATATGAAGTTGAGAACATATAACCTTCTAATAAACCTTCTGCTTTATAATTTTTGTTTTCATTTGCTTCCTGACTTATTACACCTTTGCTTTTAGGATCTTTTAGTAATTGAAAGCTTACTGATGATTTTGTATCTAATAAAGAAATAGCTTTACTATAGTTATCAGAAACTTCGTAAACAACACCGACCAATCCATTTCCTCCAACTACAACACTATCTTTTTTAACTCCGTCATTCTTTCCTGCACCTATTATAAATGACTTATACCAGTTCCCGTCATTTTTACCTACTACTTGTGCACTTATCATATTTTTTTTGTATTTTTCATCTATAAAGTTTAGTGATTTTTTTAAACTTTGTAGAGATTGAGTACTTGATGATTCTTCTTTTAAATTAATTATTTCTTGTTTTAATTTTTCATTTTCTTTTTCTAACTTATCAACTTTATTTGCGTTTTCTTTAAATTTAAATATGTTACTTGTACCGTCTTTAATAAAAGTAAACCCTTTGTTTAAGTTGCTCTCAATTGCTGATATCGAACTTAATACAACGCCACTTCCTTTAATTCCACCTTTAGAGTATCTGCCTATTGATATTCCTACAATTCCAATTAAAGTGATAGCAACCCCTATAGTTGCTACCACTTTAACGTTATATTTTCTATTATTTTTTTTCTTATTATTATTTAGTTTCACCCTATCACCAACTTTAAATTATCTTCTACTGTTATTCATCATTAATACTTTTTCAAATATTTCTTGATCTTCTACAGATTTTCCAGTACCTAAGGCAACGCAGTCTAAAGGATTTTCAGCTATATGAACAGGCATTCCAGTTTGCTCTTTTACTAACTTGTCAAGCCCTCTAAGTAAAGCTCCACCTCCAGTTAGCATTATTCCGTTTTCCATTATATCTGAAGATAATTCTGGTGGAGTTTTTTCTAAAGTTGATTTAATAGCATCTACTATTGATGTTATAGGCTCTTTTAAAGCTTCTCTAACTTGAGATGATGATATGTGCTCAGTCTTAGGAAGTCCAGATATTAAATCTCTACCTCTTATTTGCATAGTTTCTTCTGAGTCATCTTTAAATGTTGATCCGATTTGTATTTTTACATCTTCTGCAGTTCTTTCACCTATCATTAGGTTGTACTCTTTCTTAACATAGCTAACTATAGACTCGTCAAACTCGTCTCCACCTATTCTTATAGATTTAGCAGTAACTATACCACCTAAAGATATTACAGCTATTTCTGTAGTACCTCCACCTATATCTACTACCATGTTTCCTTCTGGTTCTTCAACTCTAAGTCCAGCTCCTATTGCAGCTGCCATAGGCTCTTCTATAAGATATGCATCTCTTGCTCCTGCTTGTCTAGCAGCTTCTTCTATAGCTCTTTTTTCTACTTCTGTTACACCGAAAGGTACACAGATTGCTATCCTTGGGCTAACTACACCTTTGTTAGATGCTGCTTTTTTAATAAAGTAACTTAACATCGCTTGAGTAACATCAAAATCTGCTATAACTCCGTCTTTCATAGGTCTTATAGCTACTATATTTCCAGGTGTTCTACCTATCATTTTCTTAGCTTCTTCTCCTACTGCTAAAACAGATTTACTGTCATCTCTTATAGCTACAACAGATGGTTCTCTAACTACTATACCTTGTCCTTTTATATAAACTAATGTATTTGCTGTTCCTAAATCTATTCCCATGTCCTTAGACATTTTATTAAATCCAAATAAAGATTTGAATCCTTTTTTCTCTTTCTTTTCTTTCTTTGCCATAATTTCAAGCTCCTTTCACATATATCCATCAAATTATCATATTTTCCTTAAAACTGTAATAAAGCCCATCACCTATTATTATATGGTCTATGACTTCAATACCTATTAATTCGCCACATTTTACTAATCTAGACGTTACATTCTTATCTTCACGAGATGGTTCTATACTTCCTGATGGATGGTTATGCATAAGAATAATTTTGTTACTACTTCTTTTTATAGCTTCTCTAAACACTTCTCTCGGATGAACCACTGACATGTTAAGAGTCCCTATAGAAACATCAATATCACATATTATTTCGTTTTTTGTATTCAAAAGAATCGTTTTAAAAACCTCTTTATTTAAATACCGTAAACTATCCATGTAATATTTATAAATATCCCATGGGTTTGTGATTTTATATTTTGTAGGTTTTGCACTCGCTATTCTTATACCTAATTCTAAAGATGCTTTTATTTGTGCTGCTTTAGATAGCCCTATGCCATCAATTTCACATAACTCTTGTATAGTTATGTCCTTTAACCATCTTATTCCTTGTCGATCTTTATTTATTATATAATTTGCTAATTCTAAAACACTTTGTTTTTTAGTTCCTGTCCTCAAAATGATTGCTAATAATTCAGCATTAGATAAGCTTTTTTCTCCTTGTGTAAGCATTTTTTCTCTAGGTCTTTCTTCTAATGCCATCTCCTTTACACTAATACATAAACTTGATGACCCCATAAAAAATTACCTCCCTAGATTTATTTAAAAAGATTTATATTGAAATTTATTTTAAGGATATCACTTAACTTTGATATTGGTAATCCAACTATATTAAAATAATCTCCCTTTATTTCTTCAACTAGTAGAGCTCCATATCCCTGTATCCCGTAAGATCCAGCTTTATCTAAACACTCTTTAGTACTTATGTAATCCTTTATATCTTGGTCAGTTAATTTTTTAAATTTAACATTACTTATAGCATAGTCCACTATCTTTTTTTCATTTTCTAAGTTTACTATGCTCATTCCTGTTATTACTTGATGTTCTCTATTTGATAATTTGCTTAACGTATTAAAAGCTTCTTCTTCATTTTTAGGTTTCCCTAAAATTTCATTGTCTAAAACAACAATAGTGTCAGCTCCAATAACTAAATCACTTGGATTATTTTGAGCAACACTCATACATTTTTCAAATGCTAGTCTTAAAACTAGTTGTATAGGCTCCTCATTTTCAAATATTCTTTCATCTATATCGCTAGTTATGACAGAAAATTTAAGATTTGTATTTTCTAAAATTTCTTTTCTTCTAGGCGATCCTGATGCCAATATTATATTCATTAATTCACCTCTTTTTTGATACTTATTTAGTTTATCATTATATTGTAAAAAATTCAACGTTAATGTCGAACGTTTTTGTTACACTCTAGTTACAATTTTTATTTTTTCTAAAAAAATAGGAGATATGGATAATATCCATATCTCTATAATATCCACATTATAAAATTTTAATAGCCTTTTTAGGACATTTTTGAACACATAGGTGACATCCTACACATTTGTCTGTATCTACCTTATGCTTTTCTTTTAACTCTCCTGAAATTGCATCAAACTTACATTGTTTTTTACATATAGTACAACCTACACACTTGTCTTCTTCAATTGTAACTTTTTTTCTATCATTTAAATTACCCTTTATAGCTTTTGTTGGACATTTTTCAACGCAAATCATACATTGTACGCATTTACTATAATCTATTTTAGCTATTTTATCTTCTACATGTATAGCATCAAACGGACATGATTTTGCACATATTCCACAACCTATACACCCTACACTACACTTATCTTTTACTGTTTTCCCAAAATCTTTACTGTTACAAGATACAAATACTTTGTTTTTAACAGGTTTTTCATTTATTAATCCCTTAGGACAAACATCCATACACTTACCACAAAGCACACATTTTTCTTCATCTATAACAGCTACTCCATCTATCAATTTAATTGCATCAAACTGACAAACACTTACACATGTTCCAAGCCCTAAACATCCATATTTACAATCTTTAGAACCTCCATTTAAAGCACTTGCTGCTCTACAATCATTTATACCTTCATATAAATATTTTTCTTTTGAAACAGAGCAATTTCCGCTACATATAATATTAGCTACTTTCTTTTCCCCTGCTTCTGATGATACACCCATTATCTCTCCTATTTTAGCTGCACATTCGCTACCTCCAACAGGACAACCATTTACAGGTGCATTTCCTTCAACTATAGCACTTGCTAAACCTCCACATCCTGGGAATCCACATCCTCCACAGTTTGCTCCAGGTAATACTTCAAGTATTGATTCTACTCTTTCATCAACTTCAACCGCAAACTTCTTAGAAGCATACGCTAAAATTGCTCCAAATATTAAACCCATTACACCTAAAACTAAAATTGAATTAATTATAGCCAATTATCTCACCCCTAACTTATAGCTTTATAAGCCCTGCAAAGCCTAAAAATGCTATAGACATTAAACTTGCTGATATTAGTGTTATTGGAAATCCTTTAAAGCTTTCAGGAATATCTGCTAATTCTAATCTTTCTCTTATCCCTGCAAATAAAACTATAGCTAAAGTAAATCCTACACCTGCTCCAAATCCATTTACCATAGTTTCAACTAAGTTATATCCATTTTGAACATTAACTAAAGCTATACCTAAAACTGCACAGTTTGTAGTTATAAGGGGTAAAAATACTCCTAGTGCTTGGTATAAAGATGGACTCATTTTTTGTATTACCATTTCAACAAACTGAACTATAGATGCTATTACTAATATAAACGCTATTGTTTGTAAAAATTGATTATTAGTTATTTCTAATATTTTTTGTACGAAATATGTTATAAAAGATGCTAGAGTTAAAACAAATGTAACTGCAACACCCATTCCTACTGCTGTATCTACTTTTTTAGAAACTCCCAAGAATGGACAAATACCTAAAAACTGAGATGTTATAACATTGTTAACTAATACAACACTTAAAAATAAAAGTATTAAATTCATATATATCCCTCCTAATTAGCTTTCTTATCTTTTAATTTATTAAACCCTGCAAGTAAAAATCCTAATGTTAGGAAAGCTCCTGGCGGTAATATAAATAATAAAGCTGGTTGGAAAGATGCTCCGAATAGCGCAAATCCAAATAAACTACCATTTCCAAGTATTTCTCTTATTGCTCCTAATGCTGTTAATGATAACGCAAATCCAAGACCCATACCTAATCCGTCAGCTGCTGACTCAACTGGTTTATTTTTAGATGCAAAACTCTCTGCACGAGCTAATATTATACAGTTAACAACTATTAATGGTATAAATAACCCTAGTGCTTTATCAAGTGCTGGTATATATGCTTTAAGCAACATTCCAACCATAGTAACAAATGTTGCGATTACTACTACGAAAGCCGGTATTCTTATCTTAGATGGCACAACTTTTCTCATCATCGATATAGCCACATTTGAACAAATTAGCACTGCTGTAGTAGAAAGACCCATTCCTAATCCATTTATAGCTGAAGTTGTAACTGCTAATGTAGGACACATACCTATTACTTGAACAAGCGTTGGGTTTTCATCTATTAATCCATTTTTAATTATTTTTCCTAAACCCATGTTTTATTCCCCCGTTCCATTAATTGATATAAGTTTTTGTTCATATACATCCATAGCTGCATTTACACCAGCTGTTACAGCCTTAGAAGTTATAGTTGCTCCAGATATAGCCACTATATCATTTTCATTGCTAGCATTTCCCTTTACTACGTTTAATGGAGTTTTAGTGCTTTTACCATTGTATTGATCTTTAAATGAAGGATCTGCTGACTTTGATCCAAGTCCTGGTGTTTCTGTATGGTTACCTATCTTTACGCCTGAGATTTTACCATCATTAGAAATTCCAACCATAACTTCAACTTTACCTCCATAACCTTTAGGTGTTGTCTTTATAGTGTATCCAACTACTTCTCCACCTTTTGTACCTTGGTAAACTTCTTCTATTAAATCACCCTTTACATCTTTTACTTCACTAAATTCTTCAGCTACTTGAAGAACTTCTTGTCTAGATTCATTATTAGCTTGAATATTTCTTTGTTCTATAACTGGTGCAGTTATATTATTTGTTAAGCTTAGCATAAGTGATGCTACAGCACATATTACAAATAATATAGCCCCTAATCTAAATATATCTTTCATTATTTAGCCACCTCCCCAAATACTCTTGGTCTAGTGTATTTATCAATAAGAGGAGTCATTACGTTTACAAATAGTATAGAGTAAGATACTCCTTCTGGATAACCTCCATAAAGTCTTATTACTGTAGTTATAACCCCTGCTACTATTGCATATATAATTTGACCTTTTTTAGTCATAGGAGAAGTTGTATAGTCTGTAAGCATAAAGAATGCTCCTAACATAAGTCCTCCAGCTACCATTTGATACATTACAAACTCAAAATTAAATCCACCTAATATAAACATTAATATTGCTACTGTAGCTATATAAAACACAGGAATTACGTAATTGATTATACCTTTGTACATTAAGTATAATCCCCCTAGTATAAGTAATATCGCAGATGTTTCACCTATACATCCACCTATATTACCTACAAACATATCAAAAAGGCTTACTCCACCACTGTTTAATACATTTATACCTTCAGCTCCTGCTTTTAATGCAGCTAACGGTGTTGCTGTTGTAACTGCGTCTAAATTCCCTGAATTAACCCAGTTTACTCCAGTTTTTGTCCACGTAGTCATAGCTACTGGAAATGATGCTAGTAAGAATGCTCTTGCCCCTAATGCAGGGTTTATAAAGTTATTTCCTATTCCACCAAATACCATTTTTACAATTATTATTGCAAATGCTGAACCTGCTAAACACATCCACCATGGAAGAGATGCAGGAACATTGAATGCCAATAACAATCCTGTTACGACAGCTGAGTAGTCGCCAATAGTAGATTCTTTTTTGCTTATTTTTTGGCATATCCATTCAAAACCTACAGCTCCTAATATGCACCAAAACATTACGTTAATAGCACTCAATCTAAAGAAATATATACCAGCTAACGCTGCAGGTAAAAGAGCTATTATAACTTGTTTCATTATATATGATGTATCTTCATTACTTCTCACATGTGGAGAAGATGACACTATTAGTTTGTTATCCATCATATTTCCCCCTAACTTTTACTTATTTGATTGCTTTCTTTTTAATGCAATGATTTCTTTTTTAGCTACTCTAATTGATTGAAGTAGAGGTCTTCTTGCTGGACATATAAATGAACATGATCCACACTCTATACAATCTAGCGCTCTAAATTTTTCAGATGATTCAAAATCTCCTTTTAAGCTATATGCACTTATGTATAACGGTTGTAAAAATGCTGGACAGACATCTAGACACTTACCACATCTTAAACAGTTATTAGGTTTAGGAATAGTAGCTTCAGCTTCATCTAAACATAATATTCCTGATGTACCCTTATTAGTAGGTATGTTTGTAGTGTATTGAGCTATCCCCATCATAGGTCCACCCATTATTATTTTTCCAACTTTTTTATCAGTTTTAAGTCCTCCACACTCTTCTATGATTTCAGAGAAAAGTGTACCTACTTTAGTTACAAGATTTTTTGGTTCTTGTATACAATTTCCAGTTATAGTTGTTATCCTTTCTACAAGAGGCATACCTGTTTTTATAGTTTTTGCTATTTGTGCAGCTGTACCTACATTGTTTACAACAGCTCCTGCATCCATTGGAAGTCCACCTGATGGTACTTCTCTATTTGTGCAAGCATATATAAGTTGTTTTTCTGCACCTTGAGGGTATTTAACTTCAAGACCTACAACTTCTATATTATTTATTTTACTTGCAACTTTCGTAATAGCCTCTATTGCATCTGGCTTATTTACTTCTATTCCTATGTACCCTTTATCTACATTTAATGCCTTCATAAGAACTTGTAATCCAAATACAACATCTTCTGGGTTTTCAATCATTAATCTGTGATCTGCCGTTAAATATGGCTCACATTCTGCTCCATTTAATATGACAAAATCTATCTTTTTATCTGGAGGTGGAGAAATTTTTACATGTGTTGGGAATGTAGCTCCTCCCATTCCAACAATACCTGCTTCTTTGATACTTTCTATTATTTCTTCTTTTGTTAAACTTTCTAAACTCCCTTTAGGCTTAACACTTTCGTGCACAGTGTTTTTGAAATCGTTTTCTATTATTACACATGTGCTTACTCCCCCAGGAACGTCAATATCTTTTATTCCTATTACTGTTCCTGACACTGATGAATGAATGTTTGCAGATACAAAACCTTGCATTTCACCAATCTTTTGACCTACACAAACCACATCACCTAATTTTACTATAGGTTTTGCTGGTGCTCCTATGTGTTGTTGCATTGAAATGTATACAACTTTAGGATCTTTAGCTTTTTCTAGCGGTTTGTTGTTGGTATACTCTTTTCTGTATGGAGGATGTATCCCTCCTTTGAAAGTTAAGAGCTTCATACTTCTACCCCCTTATGGCTTAATTTAAACTTTTTTCTATTATAAGTATACTATATCCATAGTAATATTTTAACAATCGTTAAAATATTATCTTACTTTTAATCTAAAAAATTACTTTTTTCTAGAATCTTTTCAAAATAAAAAAAGTTGTTTTTTAAACAACTTTTAAATAGATTTAATAGAATTTATAAAGCTATAATATCCTTGCATAGATGACATTAGTAAACTTTCACTTATATTAAATTGGTCTTTTTCTACCATTTCCATGCTATTTTTTGATTTATCTTTTACAGACTCTGTATACTTTAGTAGATTATCCTTAAATCCTTTCATCCCATCATAATCAATATCTTTTGCATTTTTTTCTATTTTATCTAAGATAGATATCCTATTATTAATTATATTTTTATAGTTTTCTTTATCTATATTACTTTCATTTTTATCCCATACTTTAGATTCTTCTTCAAAGTTAGTTATTAAATTATTTAACTCCCCACATATACTTTCTACATAAGAATATTTTTCTGTATACTGCAAGCTAAGCATAGGTATTTCTAATTTAGTTACAAAAGCATCTGGAAAATCTTTTTTTAATGTCTCTAAATTCTTTCTGCTTTCTTCTTCTTTAAATGAAGGATATGTTTGAACCTTTTGAACTTTATCTACTTCAACAGTAGAAAATGGTACTTTTAATTCACTTAATTTATTTTGTATTTGCTTTAACTCTTCTTCATTATCTATTGCAGCTATTTGAATTGAATATATTCCCCAATCTTTAACAGTTGCTACTTTTGCATTTTCATTACTAACATTTGATACTTCTTGTTCTTTTTTAACTTCTTTGTCTTTACTTTTATCTTCTGTCTTTGCTTCTGTTTTTGAATCATCGCCTTTTCCTAATAAGTCTTTATATGAAAATTCTTTAAATCCTAACTCTTTTTTATTGAAAATATTTAAACTGCTTATCTTTTCTGTAAAACTAAAATCAGATTTTTTTATAAAGAATGCTCCTCCTGCTAATACAACTACAACTAGTCCTACAGTTATACCTTTTGATATATGGTTTCTTCTTCTATTCATACCTCTATAGATATTTCTTCTCTTATTCATTAGTTTGTCCCCCCGTTTAAATATATTTACTAATATATATTCAAGAAAAAAATAATTTATTCCTAAATTTTAAACTTTGATACTATAGGATAATGATCTGACATGTTTTTCATTAATACATCGTAATCTATAACTTCAATATCTGGTGAAACTAAAATATAGTCGATTCTATCTAATGCAGTTGAAAATGTTAGCGTGTTATCTTTATTCACCTTTGTTGCTGCATCTTTAAAAATCTCTTCATTTATATTCATATTGCCATCATTAAAATCGCCTACAACTATGTATGGATCCTCTAAGTTTTTAACAAAAGCTTCTACTTCTTTTAGTTGTTTTGCTCTTTCTGTATCATTTAGTCCTAAGTGTAAATTTATGATATTTAATTTTCTTCCAAGTCCTAATTTAACCACAGTATGTAGCATTCCCCTTTGCTCCGTTTTGCTACTTAAATATATGTGGTTCTGGCTTATTATTTTGTATTTAGAGTATGTTGCAAGTCCATAATTTGCCCCTAATTTAACTACATTTGCTCCAAAATGAGAGTACATATCCAAGTCTTCTTTTAAACTACTTACTTGAAATCCTGCTTTTGCTGATTCATTTACTTCTTGTAAACATATAATATCTGCATTTTCTATTCTTAAAAAATCAATTATATCAAATAAACTGGGAAACATATCTTTATTTAAACCACTATGTATATTATAACTAACTATTTTCACTTCCTTTTTTGGTGTAAATTTATTCACTTCTAAAAAGCAACTTCCAATAACTATTATAATTATAAAGATTATAGCCCATAGCTTTTTTATCATTTTGTAATCATCCCCTAAATCTAATTGATTCTAGTTGTTAAAAAACTTAAGACGCTAATATATAGCGCCTTAGTTTTTAATTTTACTTAGTTTATCCTTTATTATGCAGTTTATAACTTTTTTTCTTATATCTTCTGCACCTTCTTCTTCTTTAGTATCTATATTTAGGATTTTTGCAATAGACTTCATATCATTTCTTGCCCTTGACTTATAATTTTCAATTAGATAATTTTTAATTTTTTCTGGCTCTAATATATAAGTGCTGTTTTTCTTTGTATAGTATATATATTTTTTATTGTAATAATCTTTATTTTCATATATATTAGTCGATACTTTTTTTAATAGTATCTTATATGATTGTTTCGCATTTACATTCATTCCTAAATATCTAGCAAATTTTATTAACTCTGCTTTTGATTTGAAAATTTCTTCGCCTTTAATTATTTTTGCAATCTCACTTATATTTTGTTTATATGCTCCTCTTTTTAAAGTTTTTATATATGTTTGTACATTTAAATCTTCATCATGAAACTCACTTATACTTTCATCTATAACCGAATTTATCTTACCTTCAATATACCTCAAAGCCCCTTTATTAGAGGTTGAGCCTTGAAATTCTTTTTGGGTCATATCAAGTATAATTTTTTTTAGGTCCTCATTATGTTCTATAGGCTCCATGATATCCCCCCCTTTGATACTTCTATTATATTCAATCAATCAATAAAAGTTTCTTTTTATAAGTATTATATAGTTTTATATATGTATTAATC